>JAESQG010000022.1 GCA_016765265.1 Pseudomonadales bacterium
GTGAAAAATTTCTTATCGAGAACGCAGGTCGCTCTGAAGTGACGGTGACACCGTCAGGTTTACAATACGAAATCTTGACGGCTGGTGACGGCGAAAAGCCAACGATATCATCCACGGTTCGAACGCACTACCACGGCACATTAATTGACGGAAAAGTTTTCGACAGTTCTTACGACCGCGGCGAGCCAGCTGAATTTCCCGTTAACGGTGTTATTGGCGGTTGGACTGAGGCTCTTTTGATGATGGGTATAGGATCTAAATGGCGTCTATATGTACCCCATGAATTAGCTTATGGAGAGCGCGGTGCTGGCGGTGATATCGGTCCCTACCAGGCATTGATATTTGATGTTGAATTGCTCGCCATCGTGAGTTAATAATCAAGGGTTGGTTCGACATTCGATATACCAAGCTGGGTTCTAATCGCATCAGTATTACGATGCAAAGAGGGTTCAGCTTTTTTGTGGATGGGGGGGCAGATTAGAAACTAAACTGGTTCAATGCAAGAGTTTCCCCCTTGGCATTTTGTAGTTCAACCATCCAGTCACCTTGCATATGGGGTTGAATAAATTTGCTGGAATAACTTCTCCAACGGTTAGACCAGACTCCTATTTTCACCACCGCAATCTTCTTTCCATTCAAAGTCCAGCGATAGTAAAGAGTTTGGTCTTTTAAGTTCACCGCATCGGAATAAGCGTAAATTTTGGCGATGTTGTTATGGTCAAATTTAATATCATCAATGGACCCTATCGGCTCTTTATTCTTTACCTGTTGAGAAATGACAAATCGTTTGATGTGATTTGAAAATATCTCAGATTTTGTGTGCTGGAAAGGAGATGAAGACTGAATAGTCGATGTATCTTTTTTTGCGATAATCTTGTTTGGAGAGCTAATGGTCTCGGCTGATTCCGTGGACTTGACGACTAAAGGTTCAATGGCCTGGTTATCGTTATTGATATCGCGAAGTTTGTTACTACTAATATCGCTAAAGGCCACGGTATTTTGCATGTTCGTCTTATCTTCACTTAAATAATAGAACCCACCTCCAATAACTAATATCAGCATAACCACGAGAGCAGTTGATGCGCCTACAATCCGGCCCCAGAGAATGGTCTCTGTGTAAGCTGGTGTGGTTTCTTCAGGTTCTACCTCTTTTTGAGGAAGTTGGATACGGATATTGAGTTTTTGCGATTGAAGTTGATCATTTTCTTCGGTCATAGGTGCTCATGCCTGTTGTTATTATTGCTACGATTAATATACTTTTGTTCATGTACTTTTGTTCATGTACTTTGGGTGTCGCGCATCAATTTTTTTAAATTACTTGGGATTACTTCAACAGTATAGGCGTTATTTCTTGAGTATGACTGTCATCACTTATCCATACTTGCCCATCCTGTATTGTGCAATTTAATTGCATGGTGCGCGTAGTGAGTTGGGCCAGAGCTTGAGTGTCAGCCTCGGGTAAGTTAATGACAGTAACATTATTAAACCGAGTAAGCTTAGTTTGTATTTGATTCCACCAGATATCGGCAGCATTGCCCCCATAGCTGTAGATCATAACCTGATCGGCACGGTTGCTCGCCTTGCGGATGTTTTTTTCATCGGGCAGACCGACGTCGATCCATATTTCAAGTTCATTTGATAGACTTTTTTGCCAAATCGAAGGCTCATCGTCGGCACTTAGACCCTTGGTGAATTCGAGATTCTCCGATGCATTTAGAGCAAATGCTAAAAGTCGCACCATCATTCTCTCATCTGTTTCAGAAGGGTGTCTTGCAATTGTTAGCAGGTGGTTTTCATAGTAGTGACGATCCATATCCGTCAATTGTAGGTCGACCTTGAATATAGTGGCTTTCAGTGCCATGGCGTCGCATCCTAGCTTAGGGGATTAGAGTGGAGTGATTTTACCGGATTGGGGTGAACGGGGCTAGCACCTATTGATCGCAGAGTTTTGATGTCAATATTGAAGAGAATATTTAGTTGAGCCTGTTTAATGAATAATGATTAATGTTAAATAAAATGCATGTTAACGACAGATGCTAGTTATCAAACGTACTAGTTATCAAAGATACTATTTATCAAAGATACTATTTATAAAAGGTGTAGGGGCAGATGACAGTCAATCATTCAGGTTATAGCGATGAATACCTAGCAAGCATTTTAAAAAACGTGAAAACCATAGCGCTGGTGGGAGCCAGTGCCAAGCCAGAGCGAGCGAGTCATGAGGTGATGATGTATTTGCAAGAAAATGGATATCGGGTTATCCCCGTGAACCCAGGGTTAGTGGGCACTGAGTTGTTGGGAGAAACGGTGTATGGATCAATGTTGGATGTTCCCGGTGATGTGGATATGGTGGAAGTTTTTCGGCGATCCGAAAAGGTGGCTGGGGTCTGTGACGAGGCACTAGAAATAAAGACGAAGGTAGTGTGGATGCAAATCGGGGTGACGGATATTGATGCGGCCCGCAGACTCGAAAGAGAGGGGATTAAGGTGGTGATGGATCGCTGTCCTAAGCAAGACATTCCTCGGTTGAGGTCGATGGGTTTACTTTAATCCCACAGTGCGTTTGCCTTGTACAAAATATAAGCAATTTGCTGCAATCGCCGAGGTTTTTTTTACCGTATCTATTTCGTTGTTTTTAAGAGCCATTATTCTGTTAGGGAATCAATATAATGAAACGTGTTTTGTTAGCTTTGTTTTGCGCATTATCAATATCTTATGGAAGTATCCTACCAGCAGCAGAGGCGCCCGCAAAATGGGCTATAGGGGTTGCCGTGGGTGATAGCGAGCTCAAATTTGATGGAGAAACTTTTGGTGAAGGCGCTAAGTCTCTTAGGCTTATCCTCGATCGTCGGCTTTCCAGCCAATTATCCTTGTCCTATGGCTATACATATATCGATGATTACGATTTACATTCTTTAGGGTTAGGTCTTACCGCATACAGCCCTCCGAGTCCGGGACTACGTTTTTTTACCAGAATTGGCGCGGACTACCATCAGGCTGAAGACGACTTTGATAGCTCCAAAGTACATGAGCGTGGATTAACGGCTAGTTTTGGAACTTTAATCGTACTGTCCGGTGACGTAGGACTAACTTTAGAGTATCAGCAGCGTTTCTTTATGAGGTATTCCAAGGAAGAATATGGCGGAAGTTACCCAAAAGTCTCGGCTATAATGCTTGGGTTGGGCGCTAGTTTCTAGGCGCCTGATGGATAAATAAATTACACCAACTAACAATACCTCTAACTTGAGCAGTTATGATTCCAAGGAAAATAAACTGAACCTTTAATTGAACATAGGTTAATACGCTGATTATTATTGCGTGCTAAATTCACTAATACTTACTCTCAAACAGCTCAAAGTGTTTTGAGCGAGTGTTGGTGAAGGCGCAAGCGGAAAGTACCATATTGTTACAATACGCATATTTTGTGCTAATTAAATATTCTCACTTTTTAAAGAAGCCAAGCTTGGAGGAACCTTCTGCTTTGATCCTTCCTATAATTTCATCAGGCTGCAATACGCTTTCTATCCATACAGTTGAAGTGTATTTACCAAGCGTTCCCTTTATAACATATTTTCCAATTGGCGCAGGCGTAAAAGAAATGTCTCCTTTAACTTCATAAACAGCTCCAACGAAGGCTCTCGCGGGCATTGCATATTCAGTTCGCCCAACGATTGTAAAGATCTGCTTTCTCGATGGAACCTCTGTCTCTAGAATTACTGTGGTCAAATTATTTCCTTGTTGGTAGCTAGCGCGAAGAGATTCTGATCTGCTATCTTTGATTTTTAATCCATTAATGTGTGAAAGATAAAACAAATCAGCTTTACCTTTATCAATTCTATTCTCCGAATCTATGATTATCGCTCTAGGACCGTAATAGTCATTAGGTATGGATGGATTGACTGTGGCACAGCCGCTCACGGAAATTGAAATAAGTATTACTGCCAATATATTTTTCAAAATATAACTCCAAGCTCTATATGGAAAGTGATCGACTAATTCTAGAAATTCTTCTGTAACCATTAAAATGGTTGCTCAGCCTAAATAGTTCGTTTGTGTGGCATCCCGAAATTCTCAGCGCATTATACATATATCGGCGTCAAAAATAGGAGGGGAATCAAATACAAGATTGACTGGACTGGATATCGTTCGTCTCCTGCTAAAGTGCAGTAGACAGTAGTTTCTGTTCCATAAGAAAGATTAGGCAATAATTTATCTACAAATGGCGGATAAGGAGTTGTGGTTATGCCGCAACAAGTTACTGAGAATCGTATGTCGTGGATTTATACAAAGATATCAGCAGATGGTGAGGCCAATCAATGAGGGGGCTAATTTGCTTTAACGGGAGGCTTCGATGTTGCTTCTTTATAACTAAAGCCATTTTGCCTGATGGGGTTTCTGTCTGGGTCAGTTTACGGGTGAGTGATGTTCTTTTAGTGCTGTCATTGTAGTCATTTTCAGCTAGGAAACTCTAACTTCGTGTTAACAGCTTGATGTCATTGACGCATGTTTCTTTAACTAGTGCCGGCACGATAAATAAAAAAAGCTATAAGAAATAACACCCTATGCGAATAAAGCCGTGCGAAGCTTTAGGCATTGAACAAAGCTGATGTTAGAATAGCCCATGTTTTAAAGGTTACTCCTATTTTCACCCTTCAAACTTCGGTAAAAAGAGCTTCTCATGCGACAGTTATTTAATCCACAACTTGAATTAGGCGCCACTCCAATCGAAGAGATTAAATTTAATTCACGTTCACGAGATGACATCCCCCAGATCCTTCGCGGCCTACAATTTATCTATGGCTGTCCAGCAACACGCGACGCTGTCTTTGATGTGCTTCAACACCATATTGGTGTTGAGATCGATTTTGAGAACGGTCGCCCCGGTATGGATTTATGGGTGCTGCTGGTTTTGGGTACTTTACGCTTAGGTTTAAACTGCGATTATGATCGGCTCCATGACTTAGCCAATGAACATAAAACGATTCGTGCGATGCTAGGCCATGGCGGTTGGCAAGATGAATATTTGTATGGTTTGCAAACCTTAAGAGATAATGTTGCGTTACTAACTGAAGAGATGCTTAAGGAAATTAATGTGCTTGTCGTAAAAGCAGGACATGGCCTTGTTAAAAAAAAAGACGACGATGATGTGCTCTTAGCTCGTTGTGACTCATTCGTTGTTGAGACCCACGTCGAATATCCTACAGATACAGGCATGTTATGGGATGCAACGAGAAAATCCATTCTTCTAACAACGCAGCTTTGCCTACTGCACACTATAACGGGATGGCGGCAATCGGCTTACAACTTAAAGCGTTTGAAAGCGCATTGGAGAAAAGCCCAAAAGAGCAATCGATCGCGTCAAGCCAATGCCGAAGAGAAAAAGAAAAAGGCACATAAACGGTATCTTCAACTTGCGCGTCAATATTTTGAAAAAGTACAAAGCAGCATTGGACACCTAGAAGAGACAAGCCAACATCTATCCCCGCAAGCATGGTCACATTTACAGGAGGAGCTTGAAAAAGTAGGCGGTTTTCAAGATTATGCTGAACTTCTAATGGGCCAAATAGAGCGGCGTGTTTTAAAGGATGAAGTTATTTCAGCCAAGGAAAAGATCTATTCTATATTTCAGCCGCACACTGAATGGATAAGCAAAGGTAAAGCAGGAGTCTTAGTTGAGTTAGGCCTAAAGGTCTGTATCATGGAAGATCAATATCAATTTATTTTACATCATCAAGTGATGGAAAAAACCCAGGATGTTGATGTTGCAATATCGATGGTGATACAAACGCAAGAGAATTTCCCTTCACTCAATTCATGCAGCTTTGATAAAGGTTTTCATTCCCCCGCTAACCAGACGGGGTTAACCCAGCACTTAGATCAGGTAGTGCTTCCAAAAAAAGGACACATTTCCTCAAAAGAAAAAGTAAAAACCAATGCCCCGGCATATAGGAAAGTGCGCCGTCAACATTCAGCAGTGGAGTCCGCCATTAACGCGTTGGAGCAGCACGGCCTCGATCGTTGTCCTGACCATGGTATTGATGGGTTTAAGCGTTATGTTGCGCTGGGTGTATTAGCCCGTAACTTGCAACGTATCGGTGCGATACTGACACAAAAAGAGCGCGAGAAGTTGAAACGAAAGTGGCCGCGTGAACCTTGTCGCCAAGCGGCCTAGCCCCACTCAAATCAATTGCGTACATCATGATTTTCACTAAAGATTAAGTGTTAGGAAAGGCTGCTGAATCGCAGTCAGAATCGATCGATATACAACCTAATAAAGACCAGGCGGTCCCTATCAACTTCCTTCAATCGCGTTTAAATTGAAGCAGGAGAACATCAGTTGATCAGTTCTTCTCCACTTGAGCTAAAAACACGGGTTTCCGTGCTGGCACTAATTAGGCGCTGGCCAAGGGTGCGCTAACACCCAAGACCAACTATCACAACAACCTACACCAGAGGTTACTATGACTACAGAGCACGATACACAAGCTTTACGCTTGTCCAAAACTAAAATCCATCAACGGCAGCTAAAAGTTAGGGAGTCTT
>JAESQG010000023.1 GCA_016765265.1 Pseudomonadales bacterium
TGCAAAAAGAGCTGATTAAAGTAATTAACAAAGTCCACGTTGATCACGGGCTAATGATCAACGCTATAGACTTCGACTGGATAACGACTATCGATGGTAAGGCGCAGATTACTAGCTGTAACACAACAAGCACTTATGTGCCAAAAGATTAAGACTGGGAGGAAGTGTTTTATGTTGATCACATTAACCGGTAAAGAAATAAAAGACCTAGCCGAGTTTGCTGGTTTTACAGTGACAGGTGACGTTGATTGTCTTGACGCAGAATTTGATATTTGTCGGTGCCCAAAAGGTGGCTTTATAAATGATGATGGTACGTTTGAGCATTTCAGATACGTAGCATCCATGTCTGAGTATTGCGAAGAAGGGTACGTGCCTTTGGGTGATGAAATAATAAGGTGATTTATGCGGAAGGAAATCTGGAAAATCGCTGTGGGAAAGCACCCCCAAGGCACGATCATGCCTAGACGGTTACTCGTGCTTCGAGCCGTTCTGTACCCCCTCAAAACCTTCTACTGGAAAATGAATCAATCAAATGGCTATCAGGTAAATATAGATATATGGATCATAGACGGCGTTAAATACTCGGGGGTCATGCTTAGAGCGATGGCAGAAGCGCAAGGGGAAACGTATAAAATGACGCGCAATGGCGAGATAATAACATTAGAGCGGGTCTAGCTTTGAGGGGGCTTTATGATGCTACTAACTGAAGACGAACTGCGAAGCGCAACGGGATTTACTCAGGCAGACAAGCAGCACAGGTTCTTTTGTGCCAACGGTTTCAAGTCAATTCTGGGTGGTGATAATCGTTGCAAGATTCTGCGCGAACACTATTATCAAAAAATGGGCATGGGCGGGAAGCTAAAGCAAAAAAAACAACCCAACTTCAGTCTGGTACGGAAAAATGGGTAGGAAAAGAAAAACGGATCTTGATTTGCCACAACGCTGGAAGCGGAATCATGGCGCTATTTATTACATCGTACCACCTGGACAAGGGGAGAAATGGGATAGTAAAAAATGGTTCAAGCTTGGTGATGATGAAGCCGAGGCATACAGGACTTGGGCAGATCGCCTTGATCGAGACAACAATATTACCACCATGGACGATCTCTTTGATCAGTATTTGATTTTACACACCCCCACGGTACGACCAAAAACCCAAAAACATCAGCGTCGAGCAATAGCAAATCTTCGGGTGGTATTTGGTGAAATCAATGTAATGGACTTTGAATCACAGTGGGCTTTTAAGTATTACGCTGAGCGCGAACAAGATGGCATCAGCGCAGCAAACCAAGATGTTAAAACCCTCTCCCACGTTTTCAGTAAAGCTATTGAGTGGGGAGTAATAAAGAACTCCGATCATCCGTTGCGTGGGCTACAAATCAAGAAGAAAGACGGTGTCCGAGACCGCTATGTTGAGGACTGGGAACTACTGGAAGCGATGACGGTGGCCCCCGAAATGATAAAGCTCTATATCTGTTTTAAAATAATTACCGGCATGGATAAGAATATGATTCTTAACATCCGTCGACAGGACATTACTGACAAAGGGATTCTGTCGAAAAGAAACAAGATCAACGGAAAGCCGAGGGTTTACGAGTGGTCGAGTGAGCTTAAGGAATGCGTTGACCGAATCAAAGCGTTGCCGGGTTCGGTGGGATCAATGTACTTGTTTAGCAATCGCAAGGGGCGGCCCTACGTCAAGCCAGATGCGACTACAAGCACGTTTGATTCAATATGGCGGTATTTTATGACCAATGCGCTCATGAAGACCAAGCTTGAAAAGCGATTTACTGCTCACGACCTCAGAGCCAAGGCCGCAAGCGATGCGGATAACCTGGAAATTGCCCAAGTTCTTCTGGGGCATTCTGACTCAAGCATCACAAGAAAAGTGTACAGAAGAAGACCGGAAACGGTTAAAGTGGGCAAGATAAATAAGGATATATTAGGCAGTTAATGATTTTATAGGCACGTTTACCTTGTTAGCTAAAAAAAGTATAATAAAATCAAAAGCCCCGGTGGCACATCTGGATAGCGCGGCCCCCTCCTAAGGGGCAGGTAGCAGGTTCGAATCCTGCCCGGGGCACCAGTCTTCAAGACTTGGCACCTTTCCCATATCCTCGAGAAATCTAGGCATTAAAGCTACATTCTGAATGATTTAGCTATCTTCCTGAATAAATTGGACGTCGAGAACTAGGCAAATGCTAGTCTGATTGACGAACTGCCACCTCTATATAGTCCACCGGGCCCTACTTACCGATACCTTTTGATCAATTCAATGGTTCTTCTATTCTCAATAGACAGGGTATAGCAAGCTGTTGCGATGATGTTGATGTTGATGTTGATGTTGATGTTGATTGAACACAAAGAGACGGCATTGATTCAAAGGAAACCAGCGGTATGAAAATTGTATTTATTGCCATAGGGGCATTAGCCGGGGCTGTTGCTTTTTATTTTCTAATCGCCGATCAAAAGATAGAACATTTGTGTAGCGCGCAGAATTAACATCATAAGATTTCCCAAATTAAAATCATAACAATTACCAAGCTACGATCATATCGCTAGCCTGTTAATGGCGCGCACTTTCATAAGTACGATAGGTCCGGCAATCTACGAATGATACCCATCATTTCCCGCTAGAACGATACTTTTGGTAATTCGAAAAATACTAGACGTAAAAAAAGGAGCGTCAGCTCCTTTTAAATAGTTTTTCCTATGATCTAGATAATATCGTAATCATCAATATTCTCGCGGCTATGATCGTCATGGCCATCTGTTCTTTTTTGTCTTGCCTCTTTAATCTCCTGAGCGTAGGTGGTCACAATGAGGTCTCGAAGATCATCTAAAAATCAATGATGGTCTCGGCTTCATCCACATTCCAGTGCGCTTTAAGTTGCGTCAATCTCATCGTCATGACGTCACCTGCTGCTTGATCAATTCATCATGAGTACGCCAGTGAGGCTGAATCAATACGTTATTCACATGGGTGGTTGATACGGTACGTTTTCCTTCTCTACAGGCATCGACCAGGCTGCTATAGCTCAGGTTTCTGCATAACCTGAGATTACCCTGTGCCGATCTTAAAATGAGTTCGACTGAGGCCGTGCCATAAGTATGATGCCCCAAACCAACCACATCAAGCTCTCTCATCATATACTGCTCAAGGTCTTCATCATTAAGCGGGAAGATGTTTTCAGAATAGGTGATCCGGCTTTTAATATCCTCATTCACATTCATCGATAAATAATAAAGTAAATCCCTCTGTCCAAACAGGACGAGATTGTGTTTTCTAGGAAAACGATCGAACAGCAATCTCAGTTTTCTCAATACAGTCATGTCCATCAAGTGCGCTTCATCAATCAGAGTATAAAGCACCTTTGGATCTTTGATATGACGATACGCGGTTTGAATTAATTTCTTCTCTAATGACTTAACAGGAACATCAATTTTAAACGACTCGGCCAACTGTTTGAGTATATTGATGTAGCTGTGCATGGTTCGGGAGAATGACGCGACAACCGTCTCTCGCTCTACGTCTAACCTCTCGATATGCTCTCGTACCACCGACTTGCCCACACCTGGGTTACCGATAATAACAGAGAAACCGCCGTGCTGTGAATGGGTTTTAATAAGATCAAAAATTCTTTTTTGTTGGCCAAGCAACTCAGGCTCTGTTTGCTGGCCAACAGTAGGCGCTTTTAGGCGAATGGCTCTTTGGTAATGCCGAAAGTAGATTCGCCTAAAAGCGCCTACTGTTGGTAATCATGCCTCACCTCCGGTATTGTTTTGTCTTGTTTTGTCTTGTTTTCGTATTGCTCTCTGACTTGATCGGCATTTTGATGTGGGTTGAGAAGAGTAGCTTCCCCCATCCGTTTGTCGGCGTAAAAAACAATAAATCGATTTCGGTGATGTCGACTGAAACGCACTTGAACCGTTTTTCCTCGAAGATCCACTGGGCATTCGTATTTCTGTGAGTTGATCGAAAACACATTGGTCTTACTCACTTTACGGTTTTGTTCTACAAAGAAAATCTCTTCGGAGTATTTGTCGTCGGTTAAAAAGGTAATCCGGTCCCGATCTAGGGCAAACCGATCGGTGGGGATCATCTGAATACCGGTATGGTGTTTCGCATTATATTGATTCTCAATCCAATCGTGGGTTTTGCTATTAAGGTCTTCCAGAGAGGTGAACTCAATATGTTGAGTGAGAAACCGGTCGCGAAACCCACGGAAGAACCGTTCGATTTTGCCTTTGGCTGCACCGTCTCTCACTGGTGCGTGGGTTAATCGAATATCCAGCCTTAGGCAAGCTTGTAGAATCTCAGTCGACTTGTAGTTCGAGCCATTATCAAAATAAAGCCGATCGGGTTTTCCTCGTTTGTAAAGCGCAGTCCTAAAGGCGTCAATCATATTCTCTGTATTATCTCTATAAAAAAATTCCCCGTGGGTAATCACTCGACTAGCATCATCTATGCCCCAGGGCACTCTCTCTGCCTTCGGCATTCACCTTGTGAACGCAATCAGAAACGTTTTACGCCATTTACCGTCGCTCTGCTTGATCGAGGGCCCATACATCGTATCGGCTTACCACAGCTCATTGGCGTACTGCATAGAAAAGGAAAGGCGAAGTTTTTTCGTTGTTTCAGTATCGAGTAGATCGTTCTCTTTGACCATACGATAAAAAGAGGTTTGAGATAATTGACTGCGTTGAACAAACCCTCTCTCAAGTAGTTGTCTGTAGACAACGCTTTTAACCAACGTACCGGTCTTGTTCTTACTTAGGGTTGGCAGTATTTCATTGATGGCCTCAGCTAATTCATTAGGTTGAATTTTTCGATAGGCATTTTTGTCAGCACGGGTTTTGTTGTCTAGAGAGGTTACCCCGTTTTTTTTATAACGATAGAGCCAGGTGCTGATGGTACGCCAGGTAAATTGATACTTCATACCGGTGTGCTCATCGGTAAATGTGCGTTGAGCCACGTGTTGAATTCGTTTTCGGATCGAAGCACCGGGGGCATAGTCAATCGCGCTGAGGACCTTAAGTCTAATCTCGATAGGTGGTGTTGATGTGGTTGTCATGTCTGTCTCCGATGATAGCTAGGTTTCTCGCATGTTATGTTTAACGCCAGGACTGGCACAGAGACTTATTCGGTTGCGCGGTGAGGAGGTATAAGTTAGGCATGAAGTGTTTCAAACTAAGCCATAATAAATTGGCAATTACTTAGGGTAGATGTGTAAAAGGGGTTTTAAGATAAGAACGATGAATCAAGTTTAAAGCCAAGAAATATCACATAAAACGTTGTTGCAGAGCAAGTTGAAAATCAGCGACAAACGAATCAGAAAATACGATGCGTAACCCTTCTATTGTTGGTAATAGAATTTGTAGGCGCTCAGATCGAGACCGGATAGTGGTGGTAAAGGCCTCACGTTGATTGACGAGAAATGTTCTGTAGCGGGTTAATCTCGCCTGGCATTTGCAAAGCCAACGGTAAGCGTTTCTGGGATCATTAGTACGGGTTGCCTCTTTGTATGCCAATTGAATAGGTTTACCGCTGAGGAGAGCGAGAAAAAATAAAGTAATAGGGATTGCAGTACGGCTCAGTGCAGGAATGTTATCGGCAAGATAGAGCCTGATCGTTCTACCACAGCCGGTTCGGCCATAACGGTTTGAACATAAAAGGCGTTTACCCACAGGCTCTTTATCGATGAGGTTANTGAGGTGTTGGTTTTTGTAAACAAAGCCATGAGGAACCAATTGATTCGGTTTGAGGCAATGCTGACAGGCAATCTGTTATTTCCCAAATTACTGCCGTACAAAAACCCACTTTTCAACTTAATTCTCGTCGTAACAAATCCAGCTAACTACGACAGTAATTTGGGAAATCAAAATTCTTAGAAATAATTACTTACACCAAATTCGTTCACCATTCAACCAGCAACATCTTCACGTTTTTGCCGTGTACAATTCACTCCATGAAACTGTTTTTCGATAACATTGATTCCCTAGATCAATTCACCCACCAACTTGATCGCTACAACGGATCGCTTTCCTGTCAACATTGCAGCAAACAAAATCAATTCGTGCCGCATGGCTTTGTCTATAAAAATCAACATATTAAATATGCCGATAAAAAGGAACCGGTAGGTAAACGACTATTGTGTTCCAATCGTTACGGTAGATCTGGCTGTGGCCGCACGCTAAGGCTCTATCTGGCTGACTACATACCCTCATTAACCCGGTCATCAACACAGGTCACACTGTTTTTTCTCTGGCTATTGAGTGGCAGTCCCATTCAAGCCGCCTATCAAAAGTCTGCTCACGCTACCGATCCCCGAAACGCCTATCGTTGGCTTACTAAGTGTCAAGCCAAACTCACTACATTCAGAACCTTTCTATCTACTCGCTCTTTTGAATTCACCGATAGTTTTTCAAAGAGAACAAATCGGCTACAGCACCTACTACCCACCGTAAAAAGACTGCATGAAAAGTTCGGTGATTCATTTGCCATTCGCTTTCAATTAGAGCGACAAGTCAGCTTTATTTAAGACGAGTTCACTGCCATTTTTTCATACATCTCTATCACTGACTTCTCTTTTTTGGCTTTACACAAGGTCATTAATAGCATTGGGGAAAACTCAGTTTACCAAATTACTATCTACCAACGATGACTACCTCCAGCTGAAAGTATTCACCTTATCTGCGCAACCGAATACGTCTCTCGCAGAGCTCATCATAGCGCCATAACATACGACACCTCTAGCTGAGAGAAGTAAACAACTGATAATTCGTCGCCGAAACGGAGAACAACATGCCCCCTAATAGAAATACACCCATCGACATTAGGCTCAGAGTATTGAGCGCTGTAGACTTTGCACCTGGCGAATCAATTCGCGAGCGCATTAAGTATGTTGCTTCGAAAGCATTTGTAGATGCCCATACAGGTCACGAATACCAGTTTACATGGCGCACCATAAGCACGTGGCTCTATCGGTATAAAAAACACGGTGTCACGTCCTTAGACAATAAAACCCGTGCAGATAAAAATTCCTATCGTAAAATACAACCTAATGAACTTGCTGAAGCCATTAACGAGATACTGCCCACTCTGAGTAAAAATAAAACCGGCACCTTCGTTAAAAGCGTGGTTTACCATCAGCTACAACAACGTGGCTTCGTCAAACGCCATCAATTATCGCAAACTTCATTCTATCGCATGGTCAGAGAACACAACTTGCTAGATGCTGAGAAAACGAAAAAGCTTCGCCTTTCATTTTGTATGCAATATGCGAATGAGCTTTGGCAAGCCGATACCATGTATGGACCATCTATCAAACAGGGCGATGGTTCGTGGCGTAAAACATTTTTGATTGCATTCCTTGATGACGCTAGCCGTGTAATTACTCACGGCGAGTTTTTCTACCGCGATAATACCGAGAACATGATTGACGCCTTCCGTACCGCTCTATTCAAGAGAGGAAAACCAGACCGGCTTTACTTTGACAATGGGGCTAACTACAAATCTACCGAAATCTTGCAGGCCTGTCTTCGGCTCGATATTAGGCTCTCCCATGCCCCTGTTCGAGATGGAGCAGCTAAGGGAAAAATCGAAAGGTTTTTTAGAGGATTCAGGGATCGCTTTCTCACTCAACATGTTGAGTTTCAAACCCTTGAGGAGCTAAACGAAAAAACCCACCACTGGATAGAGAATGAATATAACGCCAAACATCATAGTGGGATTCAAATGATTCCTATTGATCGTTTTGCTCTTGATGTGGATCGCGTTAAGTTTCTAACTGATGACAAGTACTCAGAGGAAATTTTCTTTGTTGAGCAAAATCGAAAGGTAAGTAAAACCAATGTTTTTTCAATCAACTCACAAAAATACGAGTGCCCCGTGGACTTGAGAGGAAAAACAATTCAGGTACGTTATAGCAGAAGCATGAGAGATAGATTTATTGTGTTCTTTGCCGATAAACGAATGGGAGAAGCCTCTTTACTTAATGTTCACCAAAATGCAGATCAAATCAGAGAACTCTACAATAAAAATACACGAGGTGACTCATGATAAAAAATACATTCGGAATCACTAAAGAACCCTTTAGCAGAGTAAATCCAGGCTTGTTAGCCCAACAGAAAAGAATATTTGACCTTATCAAAATTCATTCACAGCACGGTGGTTTCTCTGTTATCATTGGAAATCCTGGCGTGGGAAAATCTATATTGCGTGAACACATTGAAACGTTAGGTAGCGAGAGAGACACGGTTGTCGCATCCTTCTCGCAAACAATGCATACCTATACCAACATGCTTAAACAACTGGCAGAGTCATTTAGAATTGACGTTCCGACAAAGACGCTAGAGAAAGAACTTATTCAAACTGCGTACCGCCACGTCAAAGATCGTAAAGTGCTTTACACACTAATTGACGAGGCGCACCTGATGGACATGCAGGTATTAAGAAAGCTGAGATTGTTGTTCGACCGGTTTCCAAAGAATCATAACTTAGTGCTATTTGGTCAAAGGGATTTATTGTATTATCTATCGATGAATGTGAATGAGGATATCAAAAGTCGAATTACTTATTCGGAGAATATATTCCCACTAAATGATGGAAATCTTGAACAATACATATTAGTAGAATTAGATGCTGTTGGCTTGGGGCATCATACCTATGATAACTCATCCATTGAGTTGATATTGAGATCGGTACAAGGAAATCTTAGATTATGCCGAAACCTCTGCTATAGCAGTCTCATTGAAGCTTGCAGGGATGGTAAGCGAACCGTAACTACCACTCATATCAACAACGTTCTTGTTCAACCACATTGGCGCTCTCACGAAGAATTAATTAAGCAGCAGGTGGTGTAGTGACTATGAAACTGATGCAGATAAGAACTTATTGGGATGCTGATGATGCCTATGCCGTCATCACTTTTTTAGATGAGTTGCGGGAGGTGCTATTAGCCGTTTATGCCGACGAGATTGGAGAATTGAAAAGCGAAAAATCGTTGAAGCAGGAACGTCTTTGTTATGACGATAAGTTAAAAGCTTCCGACACTATTTAGATTATAACCAAATAATACAACTTAAGGGCTAACGCCCTTTTTTTGTGCCTGACCGTTTTCGATAGCCAAAAGCATCGCACAACAGGCAAGAGCATTCAGAACATTTTGAATTCCCAAAGCAGTCGCACACAAAGTCAAACATTTTGCTGTTTGCCAGCATGATCATAAATTGGGAAATAATATGATTTTAATTTGACTGGGCGGGATTATCGTACGACGAGAATTTGGTAATATCGCGAATTATTTTCCTAATCGTACGATCAGATTTTGGCTTAAAATATGATGTTAATTCTGCGCTCTACAATTAAACCATCGACGCACTTTTCCAATACCCAAAGGCACTTGCCTGAAGTACGGTCGATGAACCAGATGTTTCAATCACCGAAAAACTGCATTCATCGTAAGCGGTCAAGAGACTCCATGTCTATCAAAGATGATAACAACTCAGCATTAGTGACCCGCGAAAAGCTGATCGTATATTTAATCTATGCCTCAGCCTGCCATAATTCGTAGTATTGTCGAATTTTGGACGGCACCCACAGGACGGGTTACGGAAGGTTTTAGCTTACGGCCTATCGTCAACCTCTTCTGCTTCCTTCTCGAT
>JAESQG010000024.1 GCA_016765265.1 Pseudomonadales bacterium
TGTACTTCCCATATATTGGATGCTTAACTTTTCGTTCAAGAAGAACTACGACAGACTTATCCATCTTGTTACTTACAACTTTACCAGTGANAGTGCGCTTTGTTTTCACTTGGTCTGCAGTATCAGCCATAATTTACTTACCTTGCTTCTTTTCAGTCAGGACAGTCTTCACTCTGGCAATATTTCTACGCACGTTTTTCAGAAGGTGAGTCTGAGTTAATTGACCCGATCCCTTCTGCATTCTAAGAGTGAATTGTTCTTTCAACAATTCTAATAACTGGCCTTCCAGCTCATCAACGCCTTTGTTTTTTAATTCGCTGGCATTCATCACATTACCGTCCGCGTTACAATCGTGGTTTTAAATGGGAGCTTAGCCGCTGCTAGTGCAAAGGCCTCTCGCGCGACGACCTCATCTACCCCTTCCATCTCATACAGGACCTTCCCGGGCTGAACCTGAGCTACCCAATACTCAACACTACCTTTACCCTTGCCCATTCGTACTTCTAAGGGTTTCTTGGTAATGGGCTTATCTGGGAAAACTCTAATCCAAATTTTACCGCCTCGCTTGACGTGTCTTGTCATAGCACGCCTGGCCGCTTCAATTTGACGAGCGGTNAGTCTCCCACGCTCTACAGCCTTAAGCCCGATAACCCCAAAAGAAATTTTACTTCCTCTGTGGGCCAAACCTCGGTTTCGGCCTTTGTGCATCTTTCTAAATTTGGTACGTTTCGGTTGTAACATCGCTTTATCAGCCTCAACTTAACCGCGTTTTCGCTTTGGTTTTGGTGCTGGTTTCGTTTCTTCAGGTACGTCCATACCTTCTAGAATTTCACCTTTAAATATCCACACTTTAACGCCGATNGTGCCGTAAGTTGTTTCCCCACGTGCCGTTGAGTAATCAATATCAGCTCGCAATGTGTGAAGAGGAACGCGCCCCTCTCTATACCACTCGGTACGTGCAATCTCGGCACCACCNAATCGACCACTTACCTGAACCTTGATCCCTTTGGCGCCAAGNCTCATNGAGTTTTGTACGGCCCTTTTCATAGCGCGCCTAAACATAACTCTGCGCTCTAACTGAGATGCNATACTTTCTGCAACCAATCGTGCGTCTAATTCTGGTTTCCGAATCTCTTCTATATTGATNTGTACCGGAACACCCATCATCTTGGCGATTTCTTGTCGTAGCTTTTCAACGTCCTCGCCTTTCTTGCCGATCACTATGCCGGGTCTAGCCGTCTTGATAGTAATGCGAGCATTCTCTGACGGTCGTTGAATTTCGACTCTACTGACCGAAGCCGCTTTTAGTCGTTTAAACAGAAATTCCCTAACTTTAAGGTCTGTTATCAAATAACCTGGATAGTTCTTAGGGCTGGCATACCACGTTGATGAATGCTGTTTAACAATCCCTAGCCGAATACCGGTCGGATGTACTTTTTGACCCATTATGGCCGCTCCTACCTATCAGAAACCTTAACTGTAATATGACTAGAGCGCTTCATAATTCGATCAGCTCTACCTTTTGCTCTCGGACGAATCCTCTTCATCGTTACGCCTTCATCGACATAAATTACCGACACTTTTAATTCGTCTACATCTGCACCTTCATTGTTCTCTGCATTAGCAATCGCAGATTCCAAAATTTTCTTAACCAATGCCGCAGCCTTTTTAGGACTGAAAGCAAGCAAATCTAACGCCTTATCAACTTCCATTCCTCGAATCTGATCTGCAACCAGCCGAACCTTCTGGGCGGAAATTTTGGCATTGCGCAACTTAGCAGCTACTTCCATCGTCATCACCCCTATCGCTTCGCTTTCTTATCCGCGGCGTGGCCACGGTAAGTGCGAGTCATAGCAAATTCACCTAACTTGTGACCAACCATGTGCTCATTTACAAGAACAGGCACATGTTGACGACCGTTGTGTACCGCAATGGTCAAGCCGACCATATCCGGCAATATCATGGATCTTCGTGACCAAGTCTTAATGGGCTTTTTAGATCCTGACTCTGTTGCAGCTTCCACTTTCTTTAGTAGATGAGCATCTACAAAAGGGCCTTTCTTTAATGAACGTGGCACTCTCGATTCCTCTTCTCAACTTTTGCACTAAAACTTGTGCTGTTCAATGCCGATATTGCACTGTTGTTACTTAGCATTTCGTCTGCGCACAATCATCTTNTCAGTACGCTTATTACTACGCGTCTTATAACCCTTTGTGGCTACACCCCATGGTGTTACTGGGTGTCTACCGCCAGATGTCCGCCCCTCTCCACCACCATGTGGATGGTCTACCGGATTCATCGCAACTCCTCGAACCGTTGGCCTAACCCCGCGCCATCGTGTGGCGCCGGCTTTGCCGAGAGACCGTAAGCTGTGTTCCGAATTACTCACCTCACCTATTGTGGCGCGGCATTCTGATAGTATTTTTCGCATTTCTCCAGAGCGCAACCTCAACGTAACATAGGCTCCGTCGCGAGCTAGCAATTGCGCAGATGTTCCTGCGCTGCGAGCAATTTGCGCACCTTTACCAGGNTTCATTTCAACACAGTGTATTATTGTGCCTAGAGGGATATTACGCACGGGNAACGCATTGCCTGGAGCAATAGGTGCGTCCTCACCAGACACTATATTATCACCGGCGGATAAACTCTTTGGCGCGATAATGTACCGACGCTCACCATCACGGTATTTTAACAATGCGATGTTTGCGGTTCTATTAGGGTCGTATTCAAGTCGCTCAACTTCGGCAGGTACGCCATCTTTATTGCGCTTAAAGTCTATAATTCGGTATTTTTGTTTATGTCCACCACCACGATGC
Organism: Pseudomonadales bacterium; assembly: GCA_016765265.1. Lineage (GTDB taxonomy): Bacteria > Pseudomonadota > Gammaproteobacteria > Pseudomonadales > DC-out160 > DC-out160. Next base: position 2,817 of record JAESQG010000024.1, read on the forward strand.
CTGGTAGTTATACGCCCATTATTATTTCTACCACCTGTTTTTGACTTGGCCTCGATTAAAGGCGCGTAGGGAGCACCTTTATGCAATTCCTTGTTTACCACTTTAACAACAAAGCGGCGTCCAGGTGATGTAGGCTTACATTTAACTATAGCCATAATTAACTCTCACTTACTCCACGCCAGAAAAATCAATATCGTGTCCAGCTTCTAAACCCACATAGGCTTTTTTCCAACTGGAACGTCTACCAACAGTTCGCCCAAACTTCTTTTGCTTACCTTTAACATTAGTAGTCTGTACAGATTTAACTTTCACAGAAAACAGCATCTCAACCGCCTTCTTAATCTCAGGTTTAGTTGCGTCAGTCGCAACCTTAAAAATAAACTGGTTGTTTTGATCAGCTACTATCGTCGCTTTCTCTGAAATATGAGGGCTTAATATAATCTGATAGGAACGCTCTTCACTCATCCCAACACCTCATCAAATTTCTTTAGCGCAGAAACAGTAATCAACACCTTGTCATAGGCAATTAAACTAACAGGATCCGTGCCTGCAACATCTCGTACATCTACTTTTGATAAATTACGAGCCGACAAACACAGGTTTTCATCCACGTCATCTGAAACAATAAGCACATTATCCAATTCTAGTTCTTTCAACTTTACAGCCAACTGCTTTGTCTTAGGTTCACTTACGGTAAATTCATCCGTCACCACCAGGCGCCCTTGTCGTATTAATTCAGACAAGATGCATCGCATAGCACCTCGAAACATCTTCTTGTTAACTTTTTGGCTATGGTCTTTTGGAGAAGCCGCAAAAGTCACCCCACCACCACGCCAAATCGGGCTACGAATTGTTCCAGCTCTTGCTCTGCCTGTACCTTTTTGTCGCCATGGCTTCTTGCCGCCACCGCGAACATCGGCCCGTGTCTTCTGCGCTCTAGTGCCTTGTCGTCCTCCTGCCATATATGCAGTAACGACCTGATGAACTAAAGCTTCATTAAAATCTTTCCCGAACGCAACTTCGGAGACAGCCACAGTCCCGCCGGAAGTAGTATCCAAATTCATCCTCTAATTCCTCTTAGGCAGGAGCCTTGACAGCTGGGCGGACTATAACGTCGTTTCCAGTTGCACCCGGGACAGCACCCTTAATTAACATAAGGTTGCGCTCTTTATCTATCTGAACGATCTCCAAGTTCTGGNTGGTCACTCGCACATTACCCATTTGTCCCGACATTTTTTTGCCCTTAAATACGCGGCCTGGTGTCTGACACTGGCCAATCGAGCCGGGCGCTCTATGCGCCAAGGAATTTCCGTGAGTCGCATCTTGCATTTGGAAATTCCATCTCTTGATTACACCCGCGAAACCTTTCCCTTTCGACTTACCTGTCACATCTATTTTTTGACCACTTTCAAATCTATCGACTAGCAGTTCGTCGCCAATCTTAATATCGGCACCTTCATCTTTATTGAGACGAAACTCCCATAATCCTCTACCGGCAGTGACACCAGCCTTGGCAAAATGCCCCGCTTCTGTACGACTAACTCGAGAAGCTTTACGTTCCCCAGTTGTGACCTGTATTGCTGAGTAGCCATCACTTTCATCACTCTTTATCTGAGTAACTAGATTTGGACTTATCTCAATAACCGTTACAGGTGTCGATACACCGTTTTCTGCAAAGACTCTTGTCATGCCACACTTACGACCGACTAATCCGATTGTCATTCTATAACCTCTTAGAAGTGGCTCTTTATCAATTGGCACTTCATCCGATCAACCTAAACTTATCTGTACGTCCACACCGGCCGCTAGATCTAGTTTCATCAGAGCATCAACTGTTTTGTCAGTTGGCTCCACGATATCAACCATACGCTTGTGAGTACGTATTTCGTATTGATCTCTCGCATCTTTATTTACGTGCGGAGAAACCAATACAGTGAATCTTTCTTTGC
>JAESQG010000025.1 GCA_016765265.1 Pseudomonadales bacterium
GGTCGGTTCAATTCAACTGACATTTAACGGCGTTATTCGTATTTAATTCGCTAAACCAAGTGATTTTTGATCTCTCGTAAGGTTACCAAGGTTCCACCGTCACAACGCCACGAAATAGTGGCGTCAGATACCTCAGGGGAAAGTATAAGGGTTTCTGAATTTAAACCGTGAGCTTCATCACCAAAATTGATGCGAATGCCATTTAAGGTAATTGTAACCGTATGACTCCCACTAATAATATGAAGGGATTGCAAACCCATCGTTAAATTTTCTTCCGGAAATGTTCCCTTTTCAAAGTAATGACGCTCAATACGACCCTGTAGAGGTTCTACCTCATTTAAAGCCTCCTGAACTTTTGCCCGCAATGTATATTCGTGATATGAAGGTATTGCAATAGCGGCCAGGATTCCAATAATGGCAATAAAAAAGAATCCGCCAACTATAATCACTATCGCTATAAGTACACCGCTACTTTTGTCATTAGGGCCGGCGGGAATACCCTCATTGTATCTATCATCCCATTTCACAGAATCACACATTAAGAAATAAACGAATTCAACAATCGCAATTATTCCCGGCAGCCATAGCCAGAAGAACAATAGATAAAAAACTCCCCACCACTGTCCCAAATAAAAACGATGCCCACCAAATCCACCAAGAAATAATGCGAACAGAGCCGCAACAGTTTTACTCTTGTAGCGAGAAGTACGTCTTTGGGCTCCACAATGTGGGCACGCCGATGCCGAAAAGTGGATTTCTTTATTACAAGCATTGCAGGAGATCATCCCGTCTGAACTTGAGTCGGATGTGGGAGATTCGTTGGCTGTCGTCATGTATAGTCCTTTTATATTGTATAAATTCGATTCACCAACTACACAAATTAAAAACAGGGTTTTTAAAGTCCGCGTTTATATTATTTATTAGATCTGTTCTATCCCAAATATCGTGCAAATCCGACGCCCTTCGTTCTTCCAAAAATAGCTCCGCTGCTTTTCGACTCCACAATATTTACATCAATGAGGAGATATGCCTTCATTTGTAATACCTTACGCTTCGATCAACCCTATTGACAGATCAATGAGCTGCTTCTAAAGATTGTAATGAAAATCGACTTTACTTACTGCCCCATATTCTGGATACAGCACGATCAGATCCAATGATCCAACGGCTAAACACGTGAAAGCCACGGACAAAAATATTAGACCCGGGAATACGGCACCCATTTGCGAAAAAGCGATACCCGCTGCAATCACTGAGATAGCAAGAAAGAGAAAAAGACAACCGACAACGATTAAAATGGTCCTATGGGAATTTTTATAGGAGTATGCACCTTCTCCAGAATCGAAATAACCTAGCAATGGCGATAGCAACTTTCTTAAGATAGATTTCATAGTTTTTTTTCTTTCGGTCTCGAATACGGATATGCCCCAGATGTAAAATAGCCCAGCATCAAAAATGGACTTACGCAGAATAGTAAACCTTTAGTTTTTGAAGCAGTAGCTTGTTAAGCACTGTACCTCTCCGCCAAGGATTTACATTGAGAGAAAGAAAATTCCTTCGCCCATTCAATTGCTTTTCGAATTTCTCGCTCATACCATAGTGATTTGCATACTCTTTGGCACCTTTTTGATACCCATTTTTGCTAACTAAAATCCCTTGTATGCTCCCGATATCCCGGATCTTTCCGTGAAAATCTATTACACTCGATTTTTCTACTTTGCGCTTCAGAAATTTGCACTCAAAGGCCACTTTATGAATGATCCCTGTTTTTTGAAATTGATAAAACACATCAATTTCATGCCTAGCGCCTGACCTACCTACCAAAATTGCATTAGAACTAACTACGACACCTTCATCCTTTAGATTTAAGAGCGATGAGTAAACGTATTGGACGTAGCTCTCTAGATCTTTAGGTGTTTTTATCAGTTCGTTACCAAACATTAAGGGTAAATCCTTACTTTTCTGTGGAAAAGGCGGAGATATAACGTCGTTATAACCAGTTGCTAAAGTGCTGGCGTTTTCAGCCAACGCTTTAGCAATCTGCGTTGACAACCTTGTTATGCGCTGCTACCATATGTACGTATTTACGTACATGTACAGGATAATAGATATGAATAGCATAAGCTATACGTCGGCCCGAAGCAACCTTGCCAAAACCATGGAGCAAGTTTGCAATGATCACGCGCCGGTTGCAATAACCCGAAAAGGCCAGGGTGCGGTGGTTATGATTTCAATGGATGACTACCAAGCCCTTGAAGAAACTGCCTATCTTCTTCGTAGCCCAAAGAATACGCGCAGGCTTATTGAGGCTGTTGCCGAATTGGAAGACGGTAAAGGTAAAGTGAAGAGGTTGCTTGAGTGAAATTAATTTTTGCTGAAAAGGCATGGGAAGATTATCAGTATTGGCAAAAAACAGACAAAAAAATTCTCAAGCGAATAAATGCCTTGATCAAAGAAATAGCAAGAGATCCCTTTGAGGGCATTGGTAAACCAGAGCCTCTTAAACACGCCCTGTCAGGTTATTGGTCTCGTCGAATCAATGACGAACACCGAATCGTATATAAAGTTCAGAACAAGTCACTTCTAATTGCTCAGTTGCGATACCACTACTAATGCATAACGCTTTGAGCTTGCGTGCAAAGCATCGCTAGCCTCATCTTGTTCTGTTTATTGTGGCACTGAATCTGCTGCCATTTGGTTTTCTTTTCGTTCCGCCTTTCTCACGGATTTTTCTTTTACCATCTGCTCGATTGACTGAACATTATCAGGACATTCTTTATTGAAGCGCTTAAAGTATATCTCTTCTATATAGGCAGGCAAGGGCAACTTCCACGGATCCTGCTTATGATTTGCAAGACCACCAAATTTCTTTGGATTAAGACCAAGCTCCCTCGCCATTTGTATCTGCCGATGAGACAGACGATATTTCTTCCTTGCCTCAATCCACGGTCTTAACTTTACTGGGATAAAACCAGGCTTTGCCATTTACTCAATTCCTGAATCCGTTAGCAACAGAACAGTAGTTTCTGACACGCCGTTGTCAGAAACTACATGCCTTTTTATTAATTTCCCACAAACTTTATTTTATTTTCAAAAGCTTAGCACGTATTGCTAGAAAAGAGTTCCATTTATTCTGTCATCTAGCTTACAGAACTTATTCTGACAACCGGTAACTCTACATAAACACAGTATTCCGATATCATCACACTATTTAGTGGATTTATGAGCAACAAACCAAAACTTCTAGTATCTCTAAGACGCACGTTTCAGTCTGCTGGATATGCAGATTCTACAGTTCGAGACTACTGCCGCTGGGTCCACCGATTTATTCATTTTCATAATTTACGCCACCCGAAAGATCTCGGGACTATTGAGGTGGGAGAGTTTATTAATCATATTGCTGTTGACCTCCAGTTATCATCTCAATCTCAAACCAAGGCTCTTTGTGCTATTGTTTTTCTCTATAGTAAAATACTCTATCAGCCTATTGGCGATATAGAGAACTTAGTATGGTCGCGGCATAAAAAAACGCTATGCGGGAAGCAAATATAGACACGATCGCTGGCTTTCATTCTCTTCGACATAGCTATGCAACTGCGTGCCTAGCTATGGGCATGAATATCAGGGAGCTTCAGGAAAATCTTGGGCATAGTTCAATTACCACGACTCAAATTTATACTCACTTAAAATCCAATGCACTTCGTGAAATAAAAAAGCCCTCTCGACGCGCTCAAAGGCATCTAGCGGTTAACCTTAAATCAAGGAGAAAATCAGGTACCGTCTTTTATATCAGCATCCTTCATATTAATAATCGCTTGATACGATGAATAAGTTGACACTGCATAAGGCACAAAATACGTTAGCATGATCTGAAAGACTGTCTCAGCCGTGAAGGACCAATCCATTATTTTTGGATAATGATTAATGAGTGCCAGTAGTGTTCCTACTACTAAAGAAACCTTAATTGCGCGCATGACTATGGCTGCTGAAAATAGGATGGAAGTTGCATTTTTCATTTAGTCTACGCCGATAACGAAGAGGTCATAATTGAAATCCATATCATCTAGTCCAATAAATATCCGTACTTTACGTAAATCTGTGCTGAATCTTGGCCCGCAATTGAAAACTCGCTATTCGGTGGCCTTCTAATCCAAGTGTGCTGTCCATAGGATTGTTGATCTATCACAACAGTACCCTTCATGACTAAAATCTCACAGCCTCCAGGAAAGGTTTCATGATTCACCGCTCCACCGTCCGGTATCGCGACTAGTTTAACGGTTTCTCTTTTTCCAGCGTACAGCAGCATTTCTTTAACACCTGTTTCACTATGACTGAGCCAGTCAGTTTTGCTGGTATCAATGCGTACAAACTCCGTATCTTCAGGATTGAATTGTTCGAGTTTTACAAATATTCGGCAGCCTTGCTCACTAAACGGAGCATGACTTGAACCCGGTGGATTGCGCACACACATGCCTTTTGGAGCTTGCCCACTTTCGTCAGAGAATATGCCATCAAGCACAATAAACTCTTCCCCCCCGGTATGAGTATGCTCACTAAAAAAGGAGTTCTTGTCATAATTCACGATTGAAGTAGCCCGCGTTATGAATTCGCCACCATCTCGTTCTAGCATCCGCCTTTTTACGCCAGGTAGGGGTGAATCAACCCAGGGCTCATTATTGGTTTGTACAATAACGGGTTTTGTGAAATCCATATTTATTTTCATCGCCTTTATCCCATTCCCTTTTTATTCACTAGGTACCCAGCGAAAGGGCAACGCGTTTTCTATTCTCACGGCCCTATGCAACTTAAAAGTCCACAGCCGCTCTGCCCCCGGATAGTCAGCTAGGTCCGGTGAATCCCATAGTATCTCAGCACGACCGGTCATTGATAATAAATGCCCCTTCTCAAAATCCACAAACAATAAACCAGCTTTGGCGTTTTCTAGAATATTCCCCAGGGTATTAAAATGTTTATTGCCTTCATAATCAGGAATCACAAGGGTGTTGTCTTCTCTAATCTTAATAAATCCTGGCTCACCACCCCGGTGAGACACATCGGCTCCCTCACTCGCCTGTTGACCTTCCGAAAAACCGGTCTTCTCGTAATAAGTCGCTACAAAGAAGGTATCACTTTCCTTAATCAACGCAATAGCAGATTCGTCCAGTGATGACAGAGACTCAACTACCACTGGCCTTTGTTCTGACTCAGGAAGGAACTGCTGATGACGAGTTTGAATATATTTCGGGCAATTCCCAAAGGTTTGATTCACCTTCAACTCGAAGCCATTTTCATCAACCCTTTCACAATAAGCTGTGAGGCGATTTCTTCTACGAGTTTCCAGATCTATCCCTAGCACCCCAAAGCCTCTTCCCACGGACATCGCCCGCTGCAACGGATCACCAGAAACCAGTTTAGTACTCACTTTTAAGGTTTTGTCATTGGGAGTATTAATAAATCCTCGTTCACCGTGCAACAAAGAAGCCCATGGCCACCCCTCTTCGTCAGCATAGCCCAAAAACAAATAAGGCAACGTTTGATAAAAGACACGATGTTGTGGCGGAAAAAAATCTCTAATCACTTTCATGCCAAATGCTTGCATTTTCTCATGCACTTGTAGTTTAGTTTGGATCGCAATTTCACCCTGATGAAAAGGCGAATTCAGAGTAGATGGTTTCTTAGTAGATAGATTCATAGTATTGCCTATTTAAAATTTACCGAGCTATACACGGGAGAATATTTACGCCGCCAGACCTACGGCTGAGGATTGCATGGGGACGAAACCCTTCAATGACTGAAACCGCTTTAACCAACCTTTTATTTGATCGTAGTCATTCAATGGCACATCACCCTCAGGTGCATGGGCGACGTAGGCATAGATCGCCACATCCGCAAGAGTCGGCTCATCCCCTGCCAACCAATCTTGGTCTTGCAAGTGAGTATTGATATAAGCGAGGGTTTTATGAGCCGAAGCAATAACGGCTTCATGATCCAGACCCGCGCCAAATAAAGTAACTAATCGCGCAGCCGCTGGACCATGAAGAATTTCATTGGCTGTAATGGATAAAAACTGTTGAACCTTAGCAGCGGCAAGGGGTTCCGTCGGTAACCATCGTCGATTCACGTCATACTTTGTCGCGAGGTAAACCAAGATAGCATTTGATTCCGTCAACAGGACATCGCCATCCACTAACACGGGAACCTGGCCATTGGGGTTGAGCTTTAAGAATTCAGGTTGACGCTGCTCTCCTGCCATTAGGTCAACGTCCACCAGCGTCGCTTCTAAACCCAAGAGGGAAAGTAGTACTTCTACTCGGTGTGAGTTGCCTGACAGTGGATGGCGGTAAAGTGTGATGGCCTGCATGATGTTCCCCTAGATCAATTGATTTAAACAACAGTCTCTCTAGAGCAACCAGCGTGCCAACTAATATAACCAATATATTTCAATAACTTAAGATATTACTGTACTCGCAGTTTTTTGGGATTCTCAATTTTTTGGGAATTAAATTTAAGAATTATGATTCTATCGAGTATCAATTCGCGCTCCCGCGCCTCAGGAAACCACATGCTGACCTCCCGCCACATCATCAACGCGGTTTTTCCAAACCAAAGGTTTTAATTTTATAGGCCAGCGTCGATGCCTTTAACCCCAACAGCTCAGCCGCACCGTCAGTACCTGAAATTCGCCAGCGCGTCTCCTCTAGCACCTTTAATAAATTCTGTTTTTCTAACTCTCGAAATTCTTGATCAGTTTTGAAGCCGCCCTCTAGCACCACCTCAAGGGTATGGTCTTCACTCGAAGCACGCGACACAGGTACCACCGAGGGCATAGCCAGATCCAATTGAAGTCGTTGGCCGGGCGACATGATCACCGCTCGCTCCATCACATTTTTCAGCTCACGGATGTTGCCAGGCCATTGATGTTTTGCGAGTTTATTCGCTTGAGACTTCGATACTGACAACCGTTCCCGACCTTGTTCTTGGCAAATACAATTTAAAAAATGTTGTGCTAATGGCGCAATATCTGAAACTCTTTCACGCAAAGGAGGCACCTCAATGGGAAATACGCTGAGACGATAATACAAGTCCTCACGAAACCTCCCCGCCTTCACTTCTTCCATCAGGATTTTATTAGTAGCGGCAATAATCCTCACATCCACTTTTAAGGTTTTCTCATCGCCCACTCGTTCAAACTCTTGTTCTTGTAAGGCACGCAGTAACTTACCCTGTAAATCAAGGGGTATCTCGCCTACCTCGTCTAAAAATAAACTCCCTCCGTTGGCTAGTTCCATACGCCCCACACGATCTCTGTGGGCTCCCGTAAACGAGCCTTTAACGTGCCCGAAAAATTCACTTTCGAAAAGGTCTTTAGGGATAGAGGCACAATTTACTTTCACCAGCGGGCTTTGATCACGTTCACTATTACTGTGAATTGCTCTGGCAATCATTTCCTTACCGACGCCAGACTCACCTAAAATCAACACACTGGTTGGTGTCTTCGCCACCGCTTCGATTTGTGCCAAGGTACGCTTCAACGCCTGACTTTCACCGATGATTTCGCCATAGTTTATGGTGACATTGATTTCGTCGCGCAAGTAATCCCGCTCATTCTCCAACTGCTCCTTTAGGAATTTAATCTCCTCGAAATCCTTCTCCCGTTGCAGTTCCATTTTTTTGCGTTCGGAAACATCTCGAAAAACCACAACAGCCCCTGCCAATTTTTCGTCTTGCCAAATGGGTGTACTGGTATATTCCACGGGTACAGGCTGCCCTTCTACACTCCAAAAAACTTCATTGTCTACCCTGTGAATCTCCCCGTCATTGAGCGCCGCGTAGATGGGGCATTCCTCACGAGGATAATGAGAGCCATCAGGGTGAGAATGGTGATGAATATCATGGATAGGTTTGCCTAAAATATCCTTCTCCTGCCAACCTAAAATATCCACCGCTGCAGCATTAACGAAGGTGGCTTCGCCCTGGCAATTGAGGCCATAAATACCTTCCCCAGCCGCATCCAATATCAACTGGTTCTCGGACTGCAAACGCTTTAGATCAGACACTGTTTGTTCACAGTTTTCTGTTTCCGTATCGACCATTATCTGCCCCTTAGTCCCAGTTTTTGATTAAATATAATGGACTATTTCACAACTAATTGTGATTCACAATATATTGAGTAACAAAAATAACGATAATCTATCGATATTTAGATCCAGGAATTCCTCCAGCGCTGTGGAAAAGCAAGAGCAACCTGGTATTGTTCACCCTGAAAATATGAAAACAATTTAAATCTGATTATCTGGGAAAATAATGCAAGCATTTGAAAACAAAATACCACCGCCAATTGTCGCTGCCCTATTTGCAGCGGCCATGTGGGGACTGTCATTGACTGTTGCTACATTCGATATGAACCTGGTAGCGCGCGGCATTGCCATAGCAGTGGCAATGGGTACAGGGGCATTTTTTTGCTTAGCAGGGGTGCTTTCATTCAAAAAAGCGGCGACTACCGTCAATCCACTCAAACCTGAAACAGCACCTTCCTTGGTTAGTACGGGTATCTATAAGATCACTCGTAACCCGATGTATTTGGGGTTTACACTTTTCTTGATAGCGTGGGCTATTTATTTATCATCTCTTTGGGTATTCCTTGGTGTCGTTGGCTTTATCCTTTACATAAACCGATTTCAGATCGTGCCAGAGGAACGTGCCCTAGTGGAAATATTTGGTTCTGAATTTACACGCTATCAATCGCAGGTTCGTCGATGGCTGTAGCGTACAACCTACCTGCCATAACAAGCTACAAATCTAAACTGCCAATTAATAAGGATACTAAAAAATGGTGGATATAAATTCAAATATCGCAAGCTGCCTATGTGGTAGCGTCAAAATAACTGCTCAAGAGATCAATCCTAATTTTTCCGTGTGCCATTGTGACACTTGCAGAACCTGGGGTGGAGGTCCTTATTTTTCTCTTCAGTGTGGAGCAGATGTTAAAATTGAAGGCGATGAAAATGTAACGGTTTACGACTCGTCTAAATGGGCCTCGCGAGGTTTTTGTTCCATTTGTGGCACTCATCTGTTTTATCGACTAAAGAAANGCGGCGAATACACGATGCCAGTGGGCATTTTTTCAAAGTTAGAGAACTTACGGATGGAAATTCAATACTTCAAGGACAAACGGCCTGACTACTATTGTTTTTCTAACGAAACAAAAGAATTGACGGCGGCCGAAGTGCTGGCTTACTTTTCATCTCAGACAGAATAAAACCCCCATNAAATAAACCCNTACTCAACAATAAGGCCGGCAGGTTTAATTTCAATGGGTTAGNCCACATTACTNCTTANAACAAGANTCATTAATAATCGAGCNGAATAGCCAAGATAACGCATNCATTGATCTTCATTTAGAGGTCGACTTTTAGGGTCTTGGCGTTTATTCTCCCTACCTCTGTGAATGTTCGATTAACCTTCGTTCGATATGATTNTATTTTGACCNNTTAGTCNGATTCGCCAAATCCACTTCTACTCNATNTATCGGTAATTTAAAACTGCATAAGGAATCATAGGTATGGATTTTAAATTGAGTCCTGAACAAGAAGCTATTTATGACTACGGCAACCAACTGAGTAAAAAATTCGACCGNAAATATTGGATGCAAAAAGCAGACGCAAAGCAATTCCCCGAGGAAATGTATCAACAAATTGCTGAAGATGGGTTTTTAGGGATGATGGTGCCGGAAGCGTATGGCGGCGCAGGACTGGGTATGACCGAAATGACCTTGTTTATGGAAGGTTTATCCAATTGCGGTATTCCGATGCTGAGCTTAGTACTCAGCTCTACTATGTCCTTGCCCTTGATTGCTATGCACGGTACTGAAGAGCAAAAATCCCGATATCTACCCGAGGCCTGTGAAGGCAAAACACGTTTCTGTTTTGCAGTTACCGAATCTGACGCCGGTAGCAATTCCATAAACATTACAACTTTCGCCAAACGCAAGGGCAATAAATTTTCCCTAAGTGGTTCAAAAACGTTTATTACTGACGCTGACAACTCAGACTATGGACTGGTCGTCGCACGCACCACCCAACTAAAAGATTCGGAACATAAATCCCAAGGGTTCACCTTGTTCATCGTTGACATGAAAGACCCTAGAATTGAAATACGCCCCATACCCATGAGCCTGGNCTTACCTGAAAATCAATGCCAAGTGTTCTTTGATGAGGTGGAATTAGGTGAAGAGGATNTCCTCGGCACAGTGGATCGTGGCTTCGATATTTTATTTGATACTTTGAACCCCGAGCGCATTATTCTCGCCGCAGTATGTACAGGCCTTGGCACCTATGCCTTGGAGAAAGCAGTAAAATACGCCAGTGAACGAGTTGTTTTCGACGGCCCTATCGGTGCTTACCAAGGTTTACAGCATCCCTTGGCCATGGCAAAAACTGAAGTAGAAATGGCCCATCTAATGACTTATAAAGCGGCCTGGGCGTTTGATAACGAGAAGCCAGCAGGAGAGTATTCAAACATGGCTAAGTATGCTGCTGCTGAAGCCGCTATCCATGCATGTGACGCTTCATTGCAATGTTTTGGAGGTAATGGATTTACCAAAGAATACGGCATATTTGACATCTACCCGTTAGCTCGACTATTGCGTACCGCGCCACTCAATCGTGAAGTTATTCTGAGTTACGTTGGCGAAAAAGTAATGGGCTTACCCCGGTCTTACTAGCCTAGAGCTCTTACAAACTGGGGGCTCATATAAAAAAAGAAGTAGCNGCTCCTTGTCTTGCTTACTATCGATTAAAACTATTTNCATACTCTTCTTAGAGGTGAGTTAGATGAATACTGAAACACAACGCGAAAAACCATTATTTAGAAAAGTCCTTATTGCAAATCGAGGTGAAATAGCCCTGCGAATCTTGCGTTGTTTGCAAAACATGGGTATCGCTTCGGTGGCAATATATCACCACAGCGAAAGACGCTCGCCGCTGTTAAACCTAGTAGACGAAGCTATTGAGATAATAGGTGACAGCCCAAGCGCCGCGTACTTGGATGCAACTCAGATTATTGAAATCTGTCAGAGTCTGGGCGTTGATGCAGTACACCCTGGATACGGTTTTCTATCGGAAAATGCCCGCTTTGCCACAGCGCTAGCAGCAGAGGGTATTACTTTTATCGGCCCCTCAGCAGAGTCCATTGATCTGATGGGCGATAAGATCAACTCTAGAGACTTTGTGGCCGAGCGCGGTTTTCCTGTACCCCCTTCCGTCACTATGGAAGCAGACGCACCTGGATTTCTCGATGCGGTTAAAGCAATGACATTTCCCCTGGTAGTTAAAGCCTCTGCGGGCGGTGGTGGAAAAGGGATGAGCATTGTTAATTCTCTCGATGAATTAGAAGCGACCTTACGTGTTGCAGGCTCCGAGGCGGAAAAATACTTTGGCGATAAACGGGTCTATGTGGAGCGATATTTTTCAAGCGCACGACATATAGAAGTGCAGATACTCGGTGATGGGAAGCAAGTTATTCATTTAGGTGAGCGCGAATGTTCCATCCAACGCCGGTTCCAGAAAGTCATTGAGGAAGCCCCCTCCCCGGCCCTCGATGAACAAAAACGCCTCGCACTATGCGAGGCTGCTGTGGGAATAGCCCAAGCCGCAAATTATTCCAGTGCAGGTACTGTGGAGTTTCTTTATACCCCGGAGGGTGAATTCTTTTTTCTTGAAATGAACACCCGCATTCAAGTAGAACACCCCGTAACGGAAATGGTCTATGGTATCGATCTCGTAGCAGAGCAAATTAAAGTGGCCGCAGGTCTGCCTCTCGACCTGACTCAGTCCGATATCGTGATGAATGGTCATGCCATAGAGTGTCGCCTTTGCGCTGAGGATGCCTTTAATAATTTTATCCCTGAAACCGGGCGGGTGCTGTTTCTCAAAGAACCTACGGGAGAAGGTGTCCGCTTTGACAGCAGCCTTTATCCTGGACAGGACATCACCACTGCTTTTGACCCTATGCTAGCAAAGTTAGTCGTTCACGCAGCCACCCGAGAGGCCGCCATCGCGGGCGCAATCAAAGGATTGCAGGAGCTGGTACTGCTCGGTGTCAACAGCAATAACGAATTCATGATAAAGGTATTGGAGCACCCTGCCTTTTTAGCCGGAGAGATAGACACGGGCTTTATCACTACCTACAGCGAAGATCTCGTTGCGCGAGAACCTTCGAGAGAACAACTGCAGGCCGTTTTATCCGCCGCTTATCTATCTGATCGCAACACCACTTTATTAAATGTAGCCACTCCAAAACCCTACCAAGCCATCGGTCACTGGAGAAACTAAATGCAACCTAAATTCGCTTTAAATGACAATACGCACTTGGTTACGCCAGTGCGTAGAACCGATACGGTTACCCTAATTGTCGATGGCCAGCAACTCGATGTACGCTACCATCGTTTAACTAAACACGAGGCGGAGCTAACCATTAACGGTGAGGTACGCAAGGTCTATGTCGCCCAGGACGACAACCGGATTTTTCTACATCTCGATGGTAAAGTCTGGCAATTAGATTTGCTCAATGAATTTGGCGCTGGCGATGCGGGAAATGCCTCCAGCGGTGCTATCAACGCACCCATGCCAGGTGTCGTCATTGAAATTAATGTTGAAACTGGCCAGCAAGTAAAACAGGGCGACACCCTAATGTTAATCGAAAGTATGAAACTACAAACTGAAATAAAAGCCTCGATTTCAGGTATCGTCAAAAAGATAGGCGTTGAATCGGGAGCCAATTTTGATAAAGGCATCCTCTTAGTAGAAATAGAAACCGAAGAAAAAAGCACCGAGGGAGAGGAGTAAAGACCATGCGACGAATCCAATCTCAAATTAATACTAATTCCGCCGACTTCAAGCAATACAAAGAGCACAATGAAAAGATAGTCGCTGAATTCCGACAAAAGCAATACGACGCACGTTACACAAGACCCGACCGTGATATTCAGCGATTAAAAAAACAAAACAAAATAATGCCGCGCGATCGCCTAGAGTTATTACTGGACCCTGGCACACCCTTTTTGGAATTTTCATCACTGGCGGCCAATATGGCCTACGACGGTAAAGTACCTTCAGCGAGCTGTATCACAGGCATCGGTATTGTGGGGGGTCGAGAAGTGGTGATCAACGCCAGCGACAGTTCCGTCAAAGGCGGTGCTTGGTACCCCTTGTCGGTGAAAAAAATAGTACGTGCTTTAGATATTGCCCTCGAAAACAGACTACCTGTTATTCATATGTGTGATAGCGCCGGTGGGTTCCTACCCTTGCAGTCAGATCTTTTCGGCGATAAGTATATGGCCGGGAGGATGTTCCGCAATCAAACCCAATTATCAAAATTAGGCTGCAAGCAGCTCTCCTTAGTTTTTGGACACTGTACTGCTGGCGGCGCTTACATTCCAGGATTATCTGACTATTCAGTAATTGTGGAAGGCACAGGTGCTGTGTTTTTAGGTGGACCGCCCTTAGTGAAGGCTGCCACGGGTGAAGAGGTGAGCGTCGATGAATTAGGTGGCGCTAGAATGCATACGACGATCTCCGGGGTCTGTGACTACTACGCCAACAACGAACCCGAAGCCATTGCCATTGGTCGTGAAATTGTAATGCAGTGGGAACAACCGAAGAAATTCGATATACAGCGCGAGACTCCCGAAGACCCCTATTACGATCCCGCTGAACTCTACGGTATTGTGCCTGATGACATTAAGAAACAATTTGATGTGCGTGAAGTGATAGCCCGAATAGTAGATGGTAGTCGTTTTTCAGAGTATCAACCCGACTATGGTGAAACCTTAGTTTGTGGCTTTGCCAATATCTGGGGGTACAAGGTGGGTATTTTGGGTAATAACGGAGTGTTGTTTAATGACAGCTCCTTAAAAGGCGCCCACTTTATG
>JAESQG010000026.1 GCA_016765265.1 Pseudomonadales bacterium
TGAGCGAGAAAAGTTGTTTAACCTAATCTTTGAACAGGACAAAAAACGAGCATAACTAAGTTGCCTGTTTCAGACTCATTTGTTAATTGGAAAATACTCTTTATACGGGGCCGAAAACAGCAGCCCAACTTATGCCCCCCGAGAGGGAAGTGACATCAACATTAGCGATGGCACCCATGCGATAGTCATTACGGTCAGTCGCAACAGAATATAAGCGGTGAGAATACTAGTTGCATCCATGCCAATGGTCGCAAAGAGCGTTAAACCCGCTAGCTCCGCTGTACCCACACCGTTCAGACTAACAGGGATATAAGCCACTAAAGCGCTAACTGCGACCAAGGGGAGTACTTGAATAAAATCGGTCGATACTCCCACCGCTAGAAATACGGCCCAATACGCACCGGCTCCTATTGTAATAGTGACCGGTGTTACTAGGATATTGATGAGTAATTCTTTTTTCTGCTCTGTGGTGGTTAAAATGATCGCCTTAATAATACGAAAAAAAACCCCCCTCTTCTCATCGTCTTCTTTTAATAAGCGGTCCCTGAAAAGAAATAGGCCCACTGAACCTACTAAGACTATCGCCACAAGAAGAACAACCAAAAAAAAGGTGATTTGTAGATGCCCCAGATACAAACCGATCCCGAAGGCCGCAAAGAACATCATCCACAACAGACTCACCACTTTATCAACCGCCATGACTGCTGTACCCACTTCCCAGCGCAAACCCAATTTTTTCATCCACAATGATAAGCTGAGAATCCCGCCCACTTGTCCAGGGACAATGAGACTAAAGGCCCAGGCAATCCAGTATCCCATGAGAAATACTTTCCAACTCATATCAACTTGCTTATAAGCAAGCAAAAATGCGTTGCCAAAACCAAAAAGGAAAGAGACAAAAACAAACACTCCCGTTAATAAAATATACCGAAAATCGACTAATTTAATCTTATTAAAAATATCGTCCAGACCAACATAATAAATAATAAAAGATATAACCAGACAGCCAATAAGAGGTCGTAGTACTTTTTTGAAAAAACCTTTGAAAAGGTCTTGGGGAATGGTCATAGTGGTTTTGGTGGATCAGTGGGTGCTTGATGGTACTGCAGACAACTTAAAGCCCTAAACATCCATCCATTACACCANCGAAGTANNGTGAAGCTTTTAGTGTAATACCGGTGCTTTTGATACGCAAAACGNCCACCTCCTCGATACATATTNTCCACCGCCCAAGTTGCTATTTTTAAAGCGAGNCCTGGATATTCTTCTTGGTGTCGAGCAAAGGTAATGGTGCCTTGGGCAGCACCGTGTATATCAAAAGGATAATCAGTGTCGCTCATCCAGCGNGGAGCACCATCAGCCATAAAATGATTTTCAGCATAAAATGCTAAACCTATGTCGTAACAGGCTTGCCATTCAAAATTACGGGTAGCTTGCATATATCGCCAGATTGCATCCAAGATAAAACCCGTGTGATAGTTATCATGGCGAATATATGAATCTCCAGGTGGATCGGTATAAAACCAGGCGCCAGCATCCGTCTGTTGATTGATGACATATCTCACTAAACGTTCAGCGGTCTGGCCTAGCGCTTGTTTATTTTGCTCGGAGTTTGATAGTGCGACGTACTGGGCGATAACGGTACCAATCAAAATGCTGACGTCCATTACCCGCATAGTCATCGGTATAGGCATATAACCTAAACACATTTCGTCACCTTCATCTTTGAGTACGGTGAGATCNTTNAGNAAAAAATCTATCGCANCTTTTACAATCTCAAGNTATGTTTCTTTTTGGGTAATTCGNTAAGCCTCTAGGAAACTTTCACAAACGAAACAAGTCACTACCGCATTCGGGGTGTTGGTTGTGGCATAAAANCCGGGATCTTGCCATGGGTAGTGATACCCCCAGGCTATACCGGACCACTCCCCAGGNGAATGAATGTCTTGTAATAATCGTAATAATTTCTCGGCCTCATCGAGATGTTGCGGTCTTTTCTCCACACTATAACGCTGCATACATCCCATGCTAAACAATGCGAGGCCTTTCGGATTATAGGTTTTGCGGGTAAATATAAGTGGTCTCATATTAAGAGGAAAACGCATCACCGCTTGTACCGCAACAATTCTAGCCCATTTAGACCAACCTAAAATCAATTTCAGTATGGGGCTATTAAGCCCATCGTGTTTATTGTATCCGCGATAATTCTGATTACGGCTGTAGGCAGTAAGCTCATCTAGAATTTTCTTGATTTGTGCCGATTCTAGCATGATTCCGATGACACCCCTTGTTCAAATAATTTGACCCATATATGACTTCCCAGCATCAGGTAAAGCATAAAATAGTGCCAACGCATTTTCTTAGAAGCCGGCGTATTGATAATGTTGTACACAAAAGTTGGATTAAACAGACCCGTCGACTTCACATACTCGGTGCTCAGATACACTTTTGCAAGTTCAGACAATTGATTTTTAAAAAAAGTCGGCGAATCCACCTGGAAACCACTCTTGGGGCGATTTAGTATTTCATTTGGCAATAACTCCCCAACGGTGGCGCGCATATATTGCTTAAGATGACCACCAGGCATCAAAATCGATGGTGAATGCTGCCAGAGGCTTTGTTTTAAATCAACATCTACAAACGGTACTCTAGACTCTAGCCCTACGGCCATACTACAACGATCTTCCTGCCACAATAGGTCATTGACCATTTTGGTTTCCCACTCAAATGTTTTCGTTGCATCTATAGGATTGTCACTGTCNGGCCATTCCTCCTCTAACCATTCNAANGCATTTGGTAANCTACAATCTAACATACGAGGTCCGTATATCGATTCCCTAAGCTTTGGAGCATCCCATACGTTCCGAAATANNCCATAGACTTTCGGCCAATTGTCCAAATTCTGAAGAATTTCGCATACCCGTTGCGGTTCTGTCCACAGNATTTTATCNGTTAACGATAATAACGCACTAGCAGATTTCCCCATCAGTCGTAATAGCGGAACAGGCAAACTCCTCAGTTTTTGCGCGAAGTAAATCATTCTATGAATATTATATCCTAGGAATAATTCATCACCGCCTAGCCCAGACATAACCACCTTAACGTGTTGTGAGGCGTGTTGAGCAAGAAGGTACACTTGGAATGCGTTCACTTTAGGCATTTCCATATGCCAAANCACTTTAGCTAGGTCTGCGGTTAAATTTACCTTTGCTGTCCCCTGAATATTGGGTAGATCGAATAGTTGTGCCGTTTTTGCGGCATTCACACTTTCCAAGGGGTCATCACCCACATCTAGGGTGAAGGTTCGAAACGAACTTGTCGTCTCACTTTTGGCAAGTACCGCTATAGTCGCAGAGTCCATACCGCCCGAGAGATAACAACCCACCTCCACATCCGCGATTAAATGGCGCTTTACCGAATCGCGAATTTCTGCAAGAGGTTCTGCAAAGGACTGTCGTGTTGGGATCGTTATTTGAGTACGAGTGATCACTCCACTAGGCTGCCATTGAATTATTTCACCCGGGCGTAATTGATAGATTTCCTTAAAGAGGCTTTGGTCGGTAGGTATATAGCGGAAATTCATTATCAGGTGTAACGTACTTTCATCAAGAGAGGCAGAAGCATCCTTTCGTGCTGTAATGGCTTTTGCCTCAGAGCCAAAGCTCAGTTGTCCTCCGTTTTTCAAGCGATAAAATAAGGGCTTAATGCCAAGCGGGTCTCGCACCAGATAGCCTCGTTTTTTATTATTATCCCATAACCCGAAAGCGTACATCCCTCGTAACTGACTAAATCCCTCTATGCCCTTCTTTTGGTAGAGCTGTAGAATAACTTCAGTATCGGATGCACTACGGAACTGACAACCTTCAGCTTCCAGCTGAATCTTCAGTGCCTGGTAATTATAGATCTCACCGTTAAAGGTCAGCATAACTTGACCTGTGTCGTCGAGCATAGGTTGTTGGCCACCAGCGAGATCGATAATGGCTAAACGTCGATGAGCAAAAGCCGCATACTCAATTATTTTATGACCCACACCATCTGGACCTCGATGTTCAATCGCANGGCTCATCTGCTCAAGCTCTTTAATGCGAGTGGGCGCGATAGCTGAAGANTCAAACCAACCCGCGATACCACACATAGCTAGCCTCCCTTCTGTGACAATTGATACTTAGATAATGCACTGGAATAATCAACTATGGTCTCNGCAACAAAGGCTGCCACATCGATAGTGTCGGTCAATAATCGCTGAGTACGTCTAGCCACTTCCACTTTGTCTAGCCGCAAAAAATNATCTAAGGGTGATGAGATATTCTCCCAGGTGAGGTCACTGATATTGGCGACCATCTGGTAGGTCTCTTCTTGCTCGTCNGTATAACCACGTCCTGTATTCGCCACATAAAGAGCGGGCACACCTAACACTACACATTCTGAAGCCATGGTCGCGCTCTCGCCAATGAATAACCGGCAAAACGACATAACATGATGTACCGCAGACACATTACCACGATACAAATACTCATCAAATTGAGCAGGCAATTCCATTTCAGAGGAAATGTGAATTTTTCCTAAAGAGGATAACCGATCCACTACTTTTTGTAACAACACTGTTGACCACCCGGCCTCACCCACATCGTGGTTCGCTTGCCATGACACCAAACGAATAAAAAAATTATCTCGATCGNCGTCCAATCCATTTTGCAAGGCTATTTCTTTATCTGGCTGGAAACGGTTGGGATGAAGNTAGGAGAGTTCATGATANCCGTNGTAGCGTAATTCNTTTGNTANNGGTANATNNCCCTGGTAGCAACGCGGNACAATAATACAGGTAGCNAATGGATANGTGATNGCNTTTTGCAGTTTCGCATTCTCTGTNTCGTANAAAACTAATGAGGGGATGCCGGTAATAGCCCCCACATGGGCGATAAAAACACCCCCAATTGANGCCATGACATCNGGTTTAAACTGACGGGTNACAAGGAATAANCTGGCATTGCGTTGNACNAGNTCAATTGCGAGAGACANTATGCCTTTCTTACCCATGCTAGATAAGGTTTTATGGGGAATCTGCAACTCATCAAGTAGCGCTACGGTGACATCTTTATCACGACTGGTAACTAATATTTCGTGACCTTGCTTCTGCAAGATTTCAATGGGTTGCCTGAAGAAGTGAACGTGTGCCGGGTGATTGATGTCAAATAAGATTTTCATAAGTCTTATGACTCCGCCGTTTTTCCGTCATCGTTCTTAGAATTGTTGCTAATAATTGCCTTAATATCCGACAAGGTACTGGACACTATAGGTCCGCGGCTAAATTTATGCCATTGTTCACTCTCTTTCATTTTAATCAACATCACTTTTGCATCCTCCTTAAAACCATGATTTGCGAGCAATACAGCATGAGCTAAAAGAACCACTAGCTTATCTTCCGGTGCTTTAGCATAAGCTTGAGAAAAGCTTTCTTTCCCTCGCTGGTATTTGCCTTCATGATAGTAAAGTTGACCTTTCATCAACAAGGGCAAATAATTATGCTCGCCTAAACTTTTGGATTGAAGAGTAAGCGACAACAGTTTTTGTAAGTACTCACCATCCACCGCGTCACAGTTGCCTTGTATTCTTGAAAAAACTAATCCTCGTAAAACTTCTAAATCGCTAGAATCAAGCTCTGCTTTGATCAAAGCAGGCTCTATCGAAGATAGTGGGGGTCGGCTCACATTCGAATAACAAGACAGTGCGACTAGATCCAAATAGGTGCGCCCCTTTTCTGGCCATTTTTGACTGATGTAATTTAACTGCTCATTTACCTGTTCATATCGCTCAGCTAAAAACAATCTATTCACTAATATCTCNCTCGCTCGATAGGAAAANAGATGCTCGTCAGTCCANACGTGAGCTTGCTTTAATGGCATAGCCCAAAGTCTCACGTCGCTGATCGTTATTATCACGCTATTAATAAAAAACAGAGACGGAATGCCATAAGAAGCTAAACGAACATATTTGACAGACACACNTACTGTAATACGATAGAAAAATGCAATAANAAGCACAATCAATCCAACNGAAGGAACATAGTTTCGGTGTTCAAAATAGATTTCCAGGGCAANAAAAGTAGATTCCAGTGCATGCCCNACTAAGAACCAGAGAAGACAAAATTTAAAAAGCCGGGGAATCCTAGCTATAAAAAAACTACCCACGATTGCGCTCCAAGACACAATTGATAACAAGGTCGTCACGGGATTCAATAACCCGCGTGAAATCACATAATCATCATAAAATAAACCATACTTACCAAAGCTCGGCAACAGAATTGCTGAAACATATGTCCACAGTACCCGTGTCTCCGTCATCAGTCTTTCCATCAGTGAAAATTGTCTTATCTCGTAATTCTCTAAAACATGCTCATGAGTTACAATAAAATAGCCTGCCAGCATCAACAGGGGTAAATAGCACACGCTGATTCTTAACAAAAGCATTCGGCGTCCTGCTTGATACTTTCCTTTAATTAGAAACTCAATACACAATAGATAGCCACTAAAGAGTATGCCATTCTCTTTACTCAATATAGAAAGCCCAAGAAAAAACAATACCGCAGCTAACTCCAGGTACGAGGGGTCGC
This sequence comes from Pseudomonadales bacterium, assembly GCA_016765265.1. GTDB lineage: Bacteria > Pseudomonadota > Gammaproteobacteria > Pseudomonadales > DC-out160 > DC-out160. The sequence goes on from JAESQG010000026.1 coordinate 6,611, forward strand.
GAGAATCAATTACTAGGCGTGAAATCAGTTTCATATAAATTAAACAGGATATTAGACCAAATGTGGCAGCCAAAGAGGTCATGCGCTGAATGACGTATAGAACACTCGTAATATGGATGGGATGTACTAACCAAAGGATTGCGACGCAAAAGGAAAATATAACCGTTTCCTTAATTTCTCTTCCAAGAATACCGCCCACTGCTCTAACTAGAAAAAACACCAACATCGCATTAATACCGTGTATCAAGATATTAACGAATTTGAATTGTTTCGGATCTGGCCAGTCAGAGGCCTGGATGGCGAAGCTAAATAGTGATAATGGTCGACCGGTTGGGCTCGCATGACCACCCGAGACGAAAAGCCAAAATTCTTTACTGAATATTCCCCCGTCCACAAACTTCAGTTCTTTTAGGTTTGTGCGGTCGTCCAATATAAGCATTGAATCGATTCCGGAATAATACAGCGCCAATGCCACCAGCATCAGCGTTAGCGGCATTAAAAACCTTGATGCAAAAGCGCTCGAGATGAAGAGCTTAGGCATCATCTACCCTGCTCTCTTAAAAGAGTCTCTAATTCTTTAAGTGTCTGCATTTTTCTATCGTATCCCGACTCCTCCTTTTTTAATTGTTCCTTCGCTACACTCAAGGTTCTCAATGCAATATCATCTTCACCAAGCTTGTAATAGCTATACGCCATAAAATACGCAATCAAGGCACTCGGCTTTTCAAAGTATAATCGACCCCAGGGGTCAAGGGCTTCGCGATAAAGCGCTTCAGCAAAAAAATAACGACCCATTATTTCATCCAGTTCATTTTTGATAACAGTTGTTCTATAGGCCTCAGTGTCGCCGCGGTTCACCGCTTCATATAAAGAATCAAACAGTGCCAAGACCGCCTCCCGCGTCAAGCCTTCACACCCACTTTGGCCTTGTCCCTTTATAATAATCTCTTTTAATTCTCTCAATTCCCAATGAGTAATTTTAGCTAAGGCTAGTTTTTCGGTTAATCCTAATTCCACCAACCTGTCTTTACCAACGGAAGAGTTTGATTCGTCACATAGAATTCTCATTTTTTTGATATAATTTAAACCCACTTCAGGCCATTTAACTATCATATTATCAATAAGCTTGTTTGCAAGAACGGGTTGTTTGTCTTTGGATACAATCGCATATAAATACTGATTAGCCCTTAGAGAATCTGGATTTTGCATCGCCCATGCTAATGCTTGTTCTGTGGGTTTTCCCCACAATCCCGTAACATCAATAGACACCAAAGAAAATACCGCTACCAGACAAAAAAGAATGACTTTCTTTAGTACATTTAAGGGTTGGCTTAATGATTTTGATGCTATTAACAAACTCCAGCTCACTGCATAGATCAGTCCAAAGGAGGCTAAATAGTTACGATGCTCAAAATATAATTCTAAGGGAATCACCGTAGACTCCAATAGATGCCCCGCCAGAAAAAAGAACACCGCAAACCCAAACATGACGTAATGTCTTTTCACAATCGCGGTGGTCACTACGCCAACCCAAGCCGCCACAGAAATCAAAGTTGTGAAAGGACGCAGCAAGGAGCGAGAAACGACAATATTGTCATGTACAACACCATACTGACTCGTGACGGGGAAAAAAATAGACTGTACATACATCCAAAGCACTCTACTTTCTGTCAGCAAACGCTCGTAGAGAGTA
>JAESQG010000027.1 GCA_016765265.1 Pseudomonadales bacterium
CATCTAATTCAAAATCCAAGCTGTGATGGAGCAAAGCCACGTCTACAGAGTCTGTTTCAATCGGTAGCGCATCAAGATTCGCCCGAACTTGTGATATCTCGCTACACTCTTGCTTGACTGGGGACACTCGAAATTTATGAGATACGGTACTTGAATTCAACCATTCATGAGGAACCGCCACACCAGCCTGCAACAAGTGGTAGCCAAATAGACTTGGCAGCACCTGGTCTAACAGTACCCTCTCCTCGTTTAAAACGCGCTCACCCATTCGAGTACCAAACCATTCATCCAATTGGATTTTCACATCAATCGGAGTTTTCTTATCCCGCTGTTTAAATAATCGAGGAAGCGCCATGGTTCACCACCTTTATAATAACTACCCTACTCCTGTTATTTTGGACCAACGACTTCAAAAAGTCACCAAGGCTTAGGGGCAATTTAGCATCATACATATTGTTCAATAATCACCAAATAAATTAACTCAAAACCTTATGATGAATGATTTATAACGGTTTTACAGTCGCTAATCAAAGTGGCCTATTGCCCAACAATAGGATGATCACTACAATAATCATCAAGTCATCTATGCTGTAGATGAGCAGATTTTTAATAACACAAGAAGTAACTCCACTTTGAATACAATTGAATACAAATTTAAGCCTCACCTTATTTTTTCTCGTTATTATGCCAGCCTATTGCTTTGCTCCTGGTTGATTTGCTCCTGTAGCATGTTAAACCCAACAGAANAGGANACTCAGTCTGCTGCGCTCAAGGGTAATCGACCNTACACTCCGACAGAAATACTGACTATATCTATCGACGACAAGCAGCTCGATCTACCTGTTGCTGTTGAAGATCAAAAAAGTCTTCCCCCCACTGATATCTGGCCACGGATTAGGGATGGTTTTCAACTACCGCTGAGTGATGACCACCGGCGAATTACGCAACAACGCTCTTGGTACAAGAAACACCAACGTTACATGGATCGAGTTCTCACACGCGCCACCCCCTTCCTCCACTACATAGTGACGGAAATAGAGAAACGTAACATGCCTATGGAATTCGCATTGCTGCCAATAGTGGAAAGCGCCTATGATCCCTTTGCTTATAGCCATGGTCGCGCTGCGGGTATGTGGCAATTTATTCCCAGCACCGGCAAAATGTATGGACTCAAACAAAACTGGTGGTACGACGGTCGTCGGGATGTGGTGGAGTCAACTGAGGCAGCGTTAGATTATTTAAACGCTCTCCAGAAACAATTTAATGGTGACTGGCTACTCGCGCTCGCTGCCTATAACTCAGGCTCCGGCACTGTCAGCAAAGCTATCAGACGAAACAAAAGAGCGAAGAAACCAGTGGATTATTGGTCGCTCAAGCTGCCTAAGGAAACCCAAGCTTACGTGCCCAAACTTATCGCATTAGCCCAAATTGTCCGCGAACCAAGGCAATACAACATGACGCTCAAACCGATATTGAATGAATCGGCATTTGATGTTGTACCCATTGGGGCTCAATTGGATTTAGCTAAGGCGGCATCAATGGCCGAAATTGACATCAAAGAACTATATAGGTTAAATCCAGGCTTTAACCGGTGGGCAACAGATCCTGAAGGACCGCATCGGTTGGTTATTCCCTCCAAAAAATCTAGTTTATTCCGTAGGAATTTACAATCCTTACCGCCGGAAGAAAGAGTTAAATGGACTCGATATAAGATTAAATCCGGCGATAGTCTAATCAGAATTGCAAAGAAATTTAACACCTCCCCTAAGCAGCTAAAGCAAATCAATCGCATTAAAGGACATTTGATAAGAGCGGGGAAAACGCTATTAATCCCACAGGCCAGTCACCCCATGGCCACCTACAGCCTCAGCAGCGTGCAGCGAACAAGGGCAAAGCAATCCAAGTCCCCTCCTGGAAAAGCAGAAAAGCGCTATGCTGTTAAAAAGGGCGATTCGTTTTGGACTATCGCGCGAAAACATAAAGTATCTGTACGCCAACTGGCGCGGTGGAATGGCCTTGCAAGTCGTGATTTATTACAGGTGGGCCAACAGTTAGTTATTTGGGTGGCTCCAGCCGAGAAGCAAGCCATCAGACCCTTCACTGTCGATCGAACGTCCTTTGATCCTCAAGTAGTGAGAAAACTGAATTATAAAGTGCGTAGCGGTGATTCATTATCTCGCATCGCCAATAAATTTAACGTCAGTGTCGCTCAAATTGAAAAGTGGAATAAGCTCAATACCAAACGCTATCTGCAACCGGGCCAACGGCTAACGCTGTTTGTTGATGTCTTGAATTTATAATCGACTTGTTGCTAACTCGCTTACTTCCCTCTATTTACAACTATTACAACTATTACAACTAGCCTTTATCACGTTGTGAAAGCTCTGCTGCGGGGAAAGCGGACCAAAGTTTATACGTTATTCTTACTCAAATATCTAATGCTGCTCTAGTTCCTTAAGTTTTAGTTGAATAATAGTGGTTTATTCATATGCTTACGGTACCTGGGATTACTTGTAAGGAGTATATCTAAATATGATAAAACCATCGGCCAACTTTTCATCCAATCCTCTCATTCTTCCCGCAGTCTTATGGATAATTTATCTCCTTTTTGGCCTGTCAACTTCAAGTTTTGCTACGGAGGCAACGCCTGTTCATGCCATCGCAATGCATGGATCACCAAAATATCCTGCGAATTTCACGCACTTTGAATACGTGAACCCTACTGCGCCCAAAGGTGGCCAAGTTAAATTAGTTGCCATCGGTAATTTCGACACATTTAATGAATTCATTCCCAAAGGTATAGCGGCATCCGGTATCGGTCTGATTTACGATACGCTAACGGTCAACGGCACTGAAGAAGCTTTCACTCAATATGGACTGATCGCTGAAAAAATTGAATTACCGGCGGATCGTTCCTGGGTAGTATTCCACATCAATCCAAAAGCTACATTTGCAGATGGGCACCCTATTACAGCAGAAGATGTGGAATTTACCTTTAACACCTTATTAGAAAAAGGTAAGCCTTTCTACCGCTACTACTATGGCAGTGTAAAGTCAGTTGCAGTGCTAGATAAGTACCGGATTCGTTTTGAGCTCGGNACAGACAACCAAGAGTTGGCTCTCATTTTAGGACAGCTGGCTGTTCTTCCCAAACATTATTGGCAAGACAATGACTTCACCAAAGCGGACCTCGCTATTCCCTTGGGCAGNGGCCCCTATAAACTCAAAGGATATGATGCAGGAAAAAGAGTTGTCTATGAACGACGCAAAGATTATTGGGCGAAAGACCTTCCGGTGAATCGCGGTCGTTACAACTTTGACCGTTTGATTTATGAATACTTTCTGGATCCAACTGTCGCTTTGGAAGCATTTAAGTCGGGTACTTATGATTTCCGCGCAGAAAATAACTCGAAATTTTGGGCAACGCAATACGAGGGCCCTCAATTTACGTCAAAAAACATCACTAAAGANGAAATTAATCATGAGCGTCCTGTGGGCATGCAAGGGTTTGTTTTTAATATTCGAAAACCGCTATTCCAAGATCCTACCCTGCGTCGCGCTATGGCATACGCCTTCGATTTTGAATGGTCCAACAAAAACCTCTTTTATGGTCAGTATCGACGTACTCTTAGTTATTTCCAGAANACGGAACTGGCNGCAACCGGGNTACCTTCCCCCGCCGANCTAGCATTACTGACCCCTTTTAAAGATCAACTACCCCAGGAGGTCTTTAATCAAGTCTACGACCTTCCGGTGACTGACGGCGCAGGGAAAGCCCGACAAATACTACGACAAGGCATAAAGCAACTTAAGGCAGCCGGATATAATATAAAAGAAAATCAGCTCCACTCCCCCTCTGGCGAACCTATAGAATTCGACATCTTAATTCATCAGGCACAGTGGGAAAGAATTGTATTGCCCTTCGTCAAAAATCTAAAGGTACTCGGAATCACCGCAAACCTTAGGCGCGTAGACGTCAACCAATACGTAGAGCGCATCAGAAAATTTGATTTCGATATGATTATTAATAGCTTTGGCCAATCCCTATCACCCGGCAACGAACAAAGAGACTTTTGGCATTCCGCATCGGCAAACGTACCCGATTCCCGCAATGTTATCGGTATTAAAAATCCAGTCATTGACCATTTGATTGACCTTATCATTGCCGCACCCAACAGAGAACAATTGGTCATACGAACCAGAGCACTTGATCGCGTACTGCTATGGAATCATTATATTATTCCCAACTGGCACGTCAGCTACCACCGTTTAGCTTACACAAAAAAACTTATCCGACCTCAGCATTTACCTAAGTACGATATTGATCTTTTTGCCTGGTGGGTTGACCCCGATTTAATGACTCATCCCTTATCTGATCCAAAAGGTTCTTAATCCCGTGGGAGCCTATATAGTCCGTCGGTTACTACTTATTATTCCCACATTAATGGGAATAATGGTTATCAACTTCATCATTATTCAGGCTGCCCCCGGTGGTCCAGTAGAACAGATGATCGCTAAACTGCAGGGACTACAAACCGGTGCTAGCTCCCAAATAGGAGGGACTCTATCTTCTGACTCGGGATCACGGTCTGATGTTTCATCAAGTAGTGGGGGTGTTAACAAATATCAAGGCTCTCGCGGGCTGCCACCAGAGCTTATCCAACATATCGAGAAGATGTATGGCTTCGACCAACCTGCCTATAAACGTTTTTTAATTATGTTAAAAAACTATGCCGTTTTTGATTTTGGAGACAGTTTCTATCGTGACAGATCAGTGATCGAATTAATAAAAGAAAAACTACCCGTGTCCATCAGCATCGGCCTATGGAGTACGCTCATTATGTACATCATATCTATCCCTCTTGGTATTAGGAAAGCGGTAAAACATGGGTCCAGCTTTGATCTCTACAGTAGTGCTGTGGTCATTATAGGCAGTTCAATTCCCGGATTTTTATTTGCTATTATCCTCGTTATATTATTTGCCGGTGGCAATTATCTGGATTGGTTTCCGTTACGCGGACTCACTTCGGATAATTGGGACCAACTCTCGGCAATTGAGCGGGCCTTTGACTATTTATGGCATATTTGTCTACCAATCACAGCTATCGTTATCGGTAGTTTCGCTACCCTCACCATGCTAACTAAAAATTCGTTTTTGGATGAGATTAACAAACAATATGTAATCACTGCACGATCAAAGGGTCTCACCGACCATCAAGTGCTTTATAAACACGTTTTTCGCAACGCCATGCTTATTGTAGTGGCTGGGCTGCCTGCCGCATTTGTCAGTGTTTTCTTTGGCAGCTCCCTATTGATTGAATATATTTTTTCTTTGGATGGTTTAGGTCTGCTCGGATTTGAATCGGCGATTAATAGAGACTACCCCGTTGTATTCGCAACACTCTATATTTTCACCTTAATGGGTTTAATGCTAAAACTAGTGGGCGATGTAATGTACGTCATCATAGATCCACGCATCGACTTTGACAGCAGAAAGTTTTAATGAACCCCACACAAAAAAGACAAGTGCAAGCATTTAAAGCCAACCGAAGAGGCTTTTATTCCCTTTGGATTTTCCTCATTTTATTTACCCTTAGTCTATTTGCCGAATTTATTGCTAACGACAAACCCATACTAGTCAACTACGAAGGAGACTTTTATTTTCCNATTTTCAAAATCTATCCNGAAACAACCTTTGGTGGTGATTTTGAAACAGAAGCNGATTATAGAGAGGAGTTTGTCGCTACGCTAATAACAGAAAAAGGTTGGATGATATGGCCTCCCGTTCGTTATAGCTATACCACTATCAATTATAATACGCCCTCACCAGCACCCTCTCCGCCAACATTGGAAAATTTATTAGGNACNGATGATCAGGCAAGAGATGTGCTCGCCCGCATTATTTATGGATTTCGGATCTCGGTGTTATTTGGACTCATTCTCACCATTATTAGCTCAACCATCGGTGTGGTGATTGGCGCCATGCAAGGGTATTACGGGGGGAAAGTCGATCTTTTCGGTCAACGATTTATTGAAATTTGGTCTAACCTACCCGCTTTGTACCTGCTTATTATTCTCTCTAGCTTCGTTCAACCCAATTTTTGGTGGTTACTGGGCATCATGTTACTGTTTAGTTGGATGTCTTTGGTGGACTTGGTCAGGGCTGAATTTCTCAAAGGTCGTAATCTCGAATATGTGAAAGCAGCCCGAGCATTGGGAGTCTCCGACAGGGTCATTATGTTCCGCCATATTTTCCCTAACGCCATGGTGGCTACTTTGACCTTTTTGCCCTTCATTCTAAACGGATCAATATCCACATTGACGTCACTGGATTTCTTGGGATTCGGACTGCCCCCAGGTTCCCCCTCTTTGGGTGAATTACTCGCGCAAGGGAAAGCNAATATTCANGCNTCTTGGCTGGGTTTATCGGCTTTTTTTACCTTAGCAATTATGCTCAGTCTACTTATATTTATCGGTGAAGCGGTACGCGATGCATTCGACCCCAGATTAGTGGAGCGGCGTTGAAATGACGAAAAACCCCTTAATAGCAGTGCATAATTTATCTGTGGAATTCCATCAAGGCACTGAGGTTAAGAAAGTAATACACGATATCAGCTTTGACTTATATCCGGGGGAGGTGCTTGCGTTGGTGGGCGAAAGCGGTTCAGGCAAATCCGTTACTGCCCATTCGCTGCTACAACTCCTACCCTACCCCACGGCAAAACATTCTAATAAAAGCTCCATCCTATACAATGGTAAGGAAGTGATTGGAGCCAGCAAAAACTTTCTGAATGGATTAAGAGGAAATAAAGTCGGTATGATTTTTCAGGAGCCNATGACCTCTCTAAATCCTCTNCACAATATTGAAAAGCAAATTAGTGAAACATTAATAGTTCACCAAGGTATGTCACATTCAAGCGCGAAAAAACGCTGTATAGAACTAATGGATTTGGTCTCTATCCCGAATCCTGCCTCAAGACTTAAAGCCTATCCAAATGAATTGTCAGGTGGCCAGAGACAACGGGTAATGATTGCCATGGCCTTGGCCAATGAACCAGAATTACTGATTGCAGACGAACCCACAACAGCCCTTGACGTCACCATCCAAAAACAAATTTTGGATTTGTTGCAAGATTTAAAAACAGAACTTGGTATGGCGGTTTTACTCATCAGTCATGACCTTGGTGTTGTTAAACATTTTGCCCAACGGGTACTGGTTATGCACTTGGGCAAAATTGTCGAAACTGGTCCTGTTGACTCGGTTCTCAACAAACCTGAACACCACTATACTCAAATGCTGNTANACGCCGAACCTCATGGTCAGCCCACACCTGTTANACTAGACGCATCCACTGTTTTAGAAGCAACAAATCTCAAGGTATGGTTTCCTGTAAAGAAAGGTATATTTCGAAAAACAATCAGCTATATCAAGGCTGTTAATGGAATTAGTCTCGCCATTAAAGAAGGAGAAACGGTGGGAGTCGTCGGTGAAAGTGGTTCAGGAAAATCTACTTTGGGCTTTGCCATCTTAAGACTGCTACAAAGCGAAGGTCGGGTTTGTTTTTTTGGCCAAGAAATTCAAAATCTAAATCAAAAAGAAATACGTCCCCTAAGAAAAAACATGCAAATCGTGTTTCAAGACCCTTTTGGGAGTCTCAGTCCAAGNATGTCTATTAGTCAGATTATCGCCGAAGGCTTGCAAGTACACGGTTCCTATTCCCGCCAAGAACTAGACCAAATTGTTATTCAATCCCTTATAGAAGTAGAGATGGATCCGGAAGTTCGATTTCGCTTTCCCCACGAGTTTTCGGGAGGGCAACGGCAACGTATTGCCATTGCGCGCGCACTTGCACTNAAACCCAAGTTTATTATTTTAGATGAGCCTACCTCAGCCTTGGACAGATCTGTACAGGCCCAGGTAGTAAATTTATTACGTAATCTTCAAACCAAACATGGATTTACCTACCTTTTTATCAGTCATGATCTCAGAGTGGTGAAAGCGATGAGTCATCGTATTCTCGTGATGAAGGATGGAATTGTCGTAGAAAGTGGTACACCACAACAGATATTTGAAAACCCTAAAGANGATTACACAAAGGAATTGATCGGCGCNGCTTTTGAATTGTAATCTGCAGAAATCTTCTAATTTGATCTGGTTTTGCTCGCCAATATTAGCCCAAAACCCTATAATACGCGCAAAATGTCTAATATATCAGCANAAAGGAAATGAACATGGGATTTCTCACTGGCAAGCGAGTTCTTATCGTAGGCGTGGCAAGCAAGTTATCCATCGCTTCTGGCATCGCAGAGGCCATGCATCGAGAAGGGGCAGAACTTGCCTTTACCTATCAAGGTGAAAANCTCAAAAAACGTGTGGTNGATTTCGCNAAGGGCTGGGATTCTGAGCTTACCTTTCCTTGTGATGTTGCAAGTGACGAAGAAATTGAAAACGTGTTTACCGAACTAGGCAAACACTGGGATGGTATCGATGTCATAGTCCACTCTGTAGGGTTTGCCCCCAGCCATGAACTAGATGGCAACTATGTTGATGTCACCACTCGTGAAGGCTTTCAGATCGCTCATGACATCAGTAGCTATAGTTTTGTAGCGCTTGCAAAAGCCGGAAATGAAATGCTTAAGGCCCGCCAAGGTTGTCTGCTAACTTTGACCTACCTTGGTTCAAGTCGTGTAATGCCCAACTACAATGGCATGGGGCTAGCTAAAGCGAGTCTAGAAGCAAGTGTGCGATATCTCGCAAGCAGCATGGGTGTAGACGGCATTCGAGTCAATGCTATTAGCGCTGGCCCTATCAGAACATTGGCCGCATCGGGCATAAAGAAATTTAGAAAAATGCTCACCTATAACGAAAGTGCAACGCCTATACGTAGAAACGTCACTATACATGAGGTAGGTAATGCCGCAGCATTTTTATGTTCAGATTTAGCCAGCGGCATATCCGGTGAAATTTTATATGTAGATGGGGGATTTAACACTACTGCCATGCCTTTCCTTGAAGATGAATCATAGAAAGCAGAATTTAGAAAACTAAACGCTTCAGCCTNTCGGCTTTCTGATATTGACTGAAGCGTTTTCTCGCCGATGTCTAAGGTAGTCATCAAACTGAGCTTGGCCCAACTGATTTGCCATATAACGCCTCAATTGGATTTCTTCAGTATCGGACAGGTTATATTCCCCTTCTTTCACCGAGGTAACGATAATCACGGTATAATCGTTACCAGTCTGTAATCCATCAACGGTTTTCCCCGAGTCAGTCGCTTTAGGCATTTTAAAAGCATGTCGAGCAATTTCAAATCCCAACTCAGGCGAACGTCTTTTCGCATCGGAGATTACTTCCCACCTTAAGTCAGAACCAACTTCAAAATCACTCGTGGAGGCTCCCTCTTTTAGTTTAGTCACGATCTCCTGGCCTTTAACAGTCGCTTTGCTGGTAGCTTCCTGAACTATCAATGTCTCCTGAATTTCATCACTAACCTCTGCCAATGGTTTAACACTTGCCGGCTTGTGCTCAACCACCCGTGCAACAAGAGATTCCTGACTACTTATTTCTAACACCTCGGTATTATTACCCCCTAGCAAGACCTCATCATCAAATAAAGCAGACATCACCTTTCCAGAACTAAAAATGCCTGAATTACCCGACTTTTTCACCCACCCCGAGTGCATAACCTCTTTTCCAAAAAACTCTGCTGGTGCTTCAAGATCACCTGATTCAAAGGCTATATCCTTTAATTCATCGACCTTCTCATAGTAAATATNCTCTGCTTTTTGTNCTTTAAGCTGCTTTTGAATTTCCTCTCTCTTGTCCTCGAGCGAGGGTATTTCCGGAAATTTAATTTTGTTTAATAAAACAAGATGAAAGCCAAATTCAGTTTGTACGATATCAGATACGTCCCCTTCTTCTAGCCCAAATAACGCATCTTCAAACTCCGGCGAATAAACGCCTTTACCAGCATATCCTAAATCCCCTCCAGCCTCTTTTGAACCCGGGTCCTCCGAATACTGCTGTGCTAACTCGGCAAACACACCACCGCTATCAAGCTTAGCCTTAATCCCATCTATTTTTTCTCTAGCTGCTGCTTCAGGTTGATCATCGTATATTTCAACTAGAATATGAGAGGCGCTACGCTCCTCTTGCTCTTTTAATCCTTCCAGGATCAAGTCATATTGGGTTTGAATTTCATCATTAGACACTTCTGTTTCTGCGGCAAAATCATTTGCTTTTAACGTAAAATAATTCACTTTCACCACTTCTTCAGTTTTATACCGAAACCGGTTTTCATCGTAATACTGAAGAATCTCCTCCTCCGTCACCTCTATCTTGTCTTTATAATGCTGATGCCCAATCTTTAATATCGCAATATCACGAGATTGACGTTCAATATTGATCAATTTCTTCAGTTCACCTTTTGTCGCAAAGGCTGAGCTNACGAGTCCATTCTTTAACTGGGCCACTATCAAGTCATAACCTACNTCCTGAATAAACTGCTTGGGCGCATAACCACTTTCCATAATCAAACGTTCAAATTGACCTTGAGAAAACTTTCCGTCGCGCTGGAAGGCAGGTATTTCAGTTATGGCCTTATTCACTTGTTTATTCGACACTGCGAAATCAGACTCACTTACCGCTTGTTTCATCAATAAGCGGCCCACTAACCTCTCTATCACTCTTTCCCGCAAGAGGTCCTCATTGATTGTACTTGGGTCTGCATTGTCTCCCATACGTGACAATATATCCCTTCTTTGCAACTCCATGCCTCTACCGAATTCCTGCTGCGAAACATCATCGCCATTAACACTAGCGATGGGCTGCGGAGCATTTAAGACGCCAAATAAGGCCTCCGCCCCCATTAATACAAATAACACAATAACGACGGCTAGTATTGCTTTGCCAACCCATCCTTTTATCATATTTCTAAATGCTTGCATTTGGCGACTCTCTCCAAGAGGATTAAAATTTGAGTAAACTCTTTCTTCTACTTACCACTAATACTGGCAACTGTATTTGGTTAACAAAATTATAGTCGAACTAATAGTGTTTATTATTAAGAAAAAAGGCGTAACCTTTTCGNNTNCGCCTTTTCTTTTTNTAATTTGTCTCNATNNCTAACACAGAAATAATNTNAGCNNATNAGTTCACNGCTTCTTTNAGNGCCTTNCCNGCNTTNAANCTAGGAATNCGAGCNGCTNNNATNTCAATAGGNTCNCCNGTTCTTGGNTTACGNCCNGTTCTAGCCGCCCTCTCTTTTACACTAAAGGTACCAAATCCGACCAACACAACCTGCTCTCCGTTCGTCAACGTCTCTGACACTGTGTCTAATGTTGCATCTAAAGCTCGACCGGCTACCGCTTTAGGAATGTCTGCTGCTGTGGCAATGGCGTCAATGAGATCAGATTTATTCAATTTACTTCCCCTTAATTCTTGTAACTCAACACTTTTTCGAGAGAGAAGTAGGGCGAAGATTGATCACCTCTATGATTTGTATAAAACCACTGGTTTCTTTGTTGAAATCAGCACTCAAATCTTAACCGACGGCTCGCTCGAAATATTTAGACAGGCAGTTATACCAATTGCCTGAAACCGTTGTCAAGCAAAGGCTCTGGCGTTTTTGACAAATCAGGGAAAGAGAAAATTGCAAGCCGTTTTCCATCAAAAACAGCTTGCAAGGAACTCCATTATCAATGCGTACTCAATCCAGAAGAGTCGCTATCCTTGGGCTTTTCTAACGCCGCTAACTGAGCTTTAATTTCCTCTTCACTAAGGGGGTCAGGCATGCGCTGCAGCGCTATCTCCAGCACCTCATCGATCCATTCCACAGGGAAAATGTTAAGATCCTGTTTAATATTTTGTGGCACTTCCGCTAAATCCCTTTCATTTTCTTTGGGAATAATAACCGTTTTAATACCACCGCGATGAGCAGCTAGCAATTTTTCCTTTAGGCCTCCAATGGGTAGAACCTGCCCTCGAAGCGTGATTTCTCCCGTCATCGCTACATCAGCTTTTACTGATATATTTGTTAATACCGACACTAGAGCGGTACACATACCTACTCCTGCACTCGGTCCATCTTTGGGAGTTGCTCCTTCTGGTACGTGTATGTGTAAATCATATTTTTCATGGAAGTCATTAGCAATACCCAATACATTGGAACGGCTTCTCACCACCGTTAAAGCTGCCTGGATAGACTCTTGCATGACATCACCAAGAGAACCGGTTTTAATCTGTCGGCCCTTGCCCCTAACAGCAACGGCTTCTATCGTTAACAATTCTCCGCCTACACTAGTCCACGCTAAGCCCGTCACTTGTCCAATACGGTCTTCTTCTTCTGCCTTGCCATAATTAAATTTGCGAACACCACTGTAACCTTCCAATTTCTCACTTGAAATTTGTTCCTCAGTTAAGGACTTTCCCTGTACGTGATTTTTGACTACTTTCCGACAAACCTTTGCGATTTCTCTTTCTAATCCTCTAACCCCCGCCTCCCGCGTAAAGTAGCGAACAAGATCTTTTATGGCACTATCGTCAAAGCTAATTTCACTAGGTTTTAAGCCGTTATTTTCTAGTTGCTTTGGAATTAAATATTGCTTGGCAATATTTAATTTCTCATCCTCGGTGTAGCCGGGAATCCGGATTACCTCCATTCGATCCAACAATGGAGAAGGTATGTTCATTGTATTGGATGTGCAAATAAACATCACGTCAGATAAATCGTAATCCACTTCTAAATAGTGGTCATTAAAGGTGTTATTCTGCTCAGGGTCGAGAACCTCCAACAGGGCTGACGCAGGATCTCCACGCATATCCACGCCCATTTTGTCAATTTCATCTAGTAAAAACAGTGGGTTCTTGACGCCTGCTTTAGATATTTTCTGTATTAGCTTTCCTGGCATAGAGCCTATATAGGTTCTTCTGTGCCCTCTTATTTCAGCCTCATCTCGCACTCCACCCAAGGCCATGCGCACGTATTTTCGATTTGTCGCTTTAGCAATGGACTTTCCCAGGGAAGTTTTACCCACTCCAGGAGGCCCAACTAAACAAAGCACCGGACCGTTAAGTTTTTTCACCCTCATTTGTACCGCTAAATATTCAAGAATCCTATCTTTAACTTCTTCCAAACCGTAATGATCCGAATCAAGTATATTGCTAGCTTTATCCAAATCGTGTCGAACTTTACTGCGTTTTTTCCAAGGCACATTGACCATCCAGTCAAGGTAGCTACGTACAACTGTCGCTTCCGCCGACATAGGTGACATCATCTTGAGCTTATTTAATTCACTGGTGGATTTGTCCAGGGCCTCCTTGGGCAATCCGCTATCTTCGAGTACATTGAAGTTTTTTATAACCGAAAGAGAAGACACTCCGCTTTGGGCTATCTCAGCCCGGT
>JAESQG010000028.1 GCA_016765265.1 Pseudomonadales bacterium
CTTCTACCTCTTCTACCCCTTCTAACTGTAGCTCTCCTTGCGCTGTACCATCCACCCTTTCGTAAACCTTATCCCGCCGCTAGTGGCGTTCTAGCTTGATCGCGGCAGAAATTAAATAATGTAAGAATTAGAAACTTGTGGCGACAGTACATCCATGACCCATGACCCATGACCCATGACCCATGACCCATGACCCATGATCTAAAAATCGCGCGCGATTGGTTCTTTTACTGCAATAAATGTTACCTCAAGTCAAAGGCGTCGCGGATTTGAATTACNCCGCTCTCACGCGTTATAGTGCCCTCGGACGTTTGTAGGTGATGAGGGTAAATAATGAAAGAGAGTATTTTGTCGTCAAATGATGTGGATGTTAAGTCTCTATTTGATGAGTCGTTTTTAGAGTCGTTGCGCAATCAAATGGTAAAGTTCGCAACCTTACAGTTAGGTAATGTTGATCATGCTGAGGACGCAGTGCAGGAGGCCCTTTTGGGGGCCCTAAAGAGTGTAAAATCCTTTAATGGTAAAGCAGCTTTAAAAACCTGGGTATTTGCAATATTAAAAAATAAAATAGCAGATGTATTCAGGCAACGTATAAAAAGGGGGGAGATAACTAGTTCAGCAGTTTCCCCCAATGAGAATGAAGACTTGTCGGCTCTGTTTGATGATAAGGGCCACTGGCACCCTGATGAACGACCTGTCTCCTGGGGGCAACCGGAGGAGACCTTCAAGCAGGATCAGTTTTGGGTTGTGTTCGAAGCTTGCCTTGATGGGCTACCGCCGAAGCAGGCAAAAATTTTTATGATGCGAGAGTTTGTGGATTTAACAGCGGATGAAATATGCAATATGGAAGGGCTAACTATTAGTAATTTGCATGTTTTATTATATCGAGCACGCCTGCGGTTGCGAGAGTGTATTGAAAACCGATGGTTTGAGGGAGAATCAAATAATGCTAAGTTGTGAGGAAGCAACCCGCTTAATGTCAGATTCAAGGGAGCGTCCTTTGAAACTGTCGGAACGCATGGTTTTGCGAGTACATATATCTATGTGTGCTGGGTGTCGGAAATTTGGACCTCAGTTGGAGGTACTACATAATGCCATGCAAAATTTCGCCAAAGGTGAGAATGAGATTGAGCAAGACTCTAAAGATCCATAGCTTTAAAATCTTGATCTTCAAAGGCTAGACTAGCCCGTAGCTTTATCCAAATCGAGAGATTCTACACGGTCATCGTCAGACATGTTTTCCGTCGATTTACCCTCGGGGGTAAGGTCTGTTTTATCAATCATCATTAATACGGGAGGCAATAAAAGAAAGTCTACCAACAATGCCATGACAAAAGTTAAAGAGGTAAAATAACCCATTGATCGGTAGATGCGAAAGTCTGACTGGGCCAATACCATAAACCCCGCGATTAAAACTATATTGCACACCACCAGTGCCGTGCCCACATGAGAGAANGCATAACCCACNGCAAGCTCACTTTTGCCGCCTAAATGTCGACGCGCATACAGATACTTACTTAAAAAATGGACAGTGTTATCGACAACAATACCTAGCGTCATTCCTATCGCAATGGAAACTGCAATATTGACTTGGCCCACCATCAATCCCCATAGGCCAAAAGCAAGTCCAGCGGGAACCATGTTGGAGATTAAGCTCACTAGGCCTAGTTTTAGTGATCTAAGGGCCAGCATAATAATCAATGATATNATGAGTAACGCTATAACACTCCCGATCAACATGCTATATGCGTTGATAATTCCTAGGTTAGCGAATAACAACATTGGGCTGGACTTGTAGTATTCAATATTGGGCAAGTTGACATCCAGCCACTGGTTTAATCTTGCCTCCAGGTTCAACATTTCTTTTGAACTTAGTTCCGTGAGAATCAACACTAGGCGAGTTTCAGTTTTGTCAAAGCTCACCTGATTNGTTAAATCAAGCCCATAGGGTAAACTCAATTCATACATCAACATGTACTGCGCGGCCAGCTCTTGGTTGTCTGGAAGTTTGTACCAGTCCTCATCATTGTTGTGCATACTTTTATTCAGCTGCTTCATTATGTCTGCTAGCGACATAACTTGCTCAACTTCTCCTTGCTGTTTTAACCACAGGCCAAAGTCATCGACTGCCTGCAAAAACTGAACATTGTTAACGCCCCCTTCATAAGGACTTTTTAAAGAGTATTCAAGGGTGACAATGCTGCTGATATTCTTGCTAGCAAAATCTGTTGANATTCGAAACTCNGTTCGNGGAGCNAAAAACTTTACGAATTCATCGTTGATTTCATTTNTNGGAATTAAGGCNATCAACACAANACANACACCACTTAAACCCCAAAACAACGACTTCCTATTTTTAATGACAAAAGCAGATAAGATTTCCATCATTTTTAAGTTCATTGATGTTCTAGCTTTATCTGGGCTAGGTGTTTTGAAAGGTATCACGGCCATCAATGCGGGTAAAAAGGTTATCGATAACAGGAACGCTACTATTACACCCGTGGCCACAATATTTCCTAGTACGGTGAAAGGCGGGACTTCGCTAAAATTCATGGTTAAAAAACCTATCGCCGTGGTCACGCTAGTTAAAAATATCGGCATCATATTAATGTCGAGGCTAGCCTTTATAGCATCATTGCGAGAGAGTCCGTCTCGAAGAGCGAAAAAGAAACTTACTAAAATATGGACACAATCAGCCACAGCAATTGTTAAAATGATAACGGGAGCACATGATGAAGGGCCGCTAAAAAAAGAGCCTGCCCAACCCAGTAATCCCACAGTGGAGAGCACNGTGAAAATAATGACTAATACGGTTGCTATTGTACCGCCGATGGAGCGGAGCAGGAGCGCCAATGACACAATGATAATGAGTCCCATTAGGGGGATCAAGGATACTGCGTCACCTGTTATGATTTCCACCGTCGCATAATTCCCCATTACCATTCCAGTTATGAATATTTCAATGGAAGGATCCTGTAGGCGAAATTTTTCAGCTAGGGCTCTCACGGCTACGGCAATATTGCTGGTCTCCGACAATTCCTGCCCTGGCAGATTGATGGTGATCATGAGGTTGGTCACTTTACCGTTTTTTGAAACTAATCGATCCACTAGTTGTATATCGTTTAAAGCAATATCTTTTATTTGGTTTATTCTAATGTCGCTAAGCGTTCTGGCATTTTCAACTAGAGGTGCAACATTTAATTCGTCATTAATGGCATTAGTGTGTTGAAAATTAGTAATGGAATCTACTCTTGAAACATAGGGTAGAGCCCATGCTTGGTTTGTCATCTCTTCAACAAAAGATAAGGTGTCTTGATTAAATAGGTCACCTTTCTTGGGTGCAATGACCAATAAGATTGTATCTGCATTGATATAAGTTTCTTCCATGCGATCAAAGTCATTCACGTAGAGGGCATTGTCTGGGAAATATTCACGAAAATCGGCTTTCAGTACGACGAAAGTGACGCCATACCCCGCCAATGCGACTAAGAAAATAGTCATGGCGATAACAGCCCATCGCGCATTTATAATAAAAGATGTCCAGCTTCTAGTCATATTAATTTATCCTCGTGGCATTCCGCTATGCTCTCTTACCGTATTTAAAATACTTGGCTGCATTTTTACTGAGAGTGTAAATCAGCTTACAACTCTATCTAATTCATAAGATTCCATATCGTCGTTATCGGTAGGCGTTTTTTCGAATTCATCCGTGGGAGTACGTTCTTTATTATCAATCATGATTAAGACTGGTGGTAATAAAAGGAAATCCACGGCCAATGCCATGACAAATGTTATAGACGTAAAATACCCCATTGAGGTGTTGAGACGAAAGTCTGATTGGGCCAAAACAAGAAATCCTGCGATAAGAACTATATTGCAGACTACTAGTGCCGTGCCCACATGTGAAAAAGCATAACTCACCGCAACATCACTTTTACCTCCCAAATGTTTACGCGCGTAGAGGTATTTACTTAAAAAGTGTACGGTGTCATCAACCACGATACCCAGTGTCATGCCGGCTACAATAGAAACTGACATTCCAATATCGCCATCGATCATCGCCCAGATGCCAAATGCAATCCC
>JAESQG010000029.1 GCA_016765265.1 Pseudomonadales bacterium
AATACAGGTATTATTAATGTTCTAAAGCTCACTTTGTTGGAATTGATTGCTCTCGGTTTAGATTCTCTCGATTTGACTTCGTGTTGGGAATGCATGCGATAGAAATAGTTGAGTGCCGAATTACAAAGAAATGATATTTTTTCTAGTCGTTAATCCACAATATAGATTCCTTCCCAAGGCTTGTCCAGGTTTCATTAAACAAGATCTAACGGGCTATCTGTCTATTCCCCAATCTCCATTTTGAAATCTAGTTATTAGGCTATGCTGGGCCAAACTCATGTATTTG
This sequence comes from Pseudomonadales bacterium, assembly GCA_016765265.1. Taxonomy (GTDB): domain Bacteria; phylum Pseudomonadota; class Gammaproteobacteria; order Pseudomonadales; family DC-out160; genus DC-out160. The sequence continues at coordinate 287 of JAESQG010000029.1, forward strand.
GAGCTGAGTGCTTGGAACAGGTTCTTCAAAAAGGTGATGAGCGGGTTGTGGAGGTTCATTTGCCTCTTTACAGTTTCAGCAGTTATTACTGCTACAATCATTATAAATTGATGCGTACTGTACGGAGGCAAGTCATTATATATTACTATCTATGAATGCTGTCAATTGCGATTTCGATAATGCACCTACTTTTGTTGCTTCTACGTTACCATTTTTAAACAGCATCAGTGTTGGGATGCCACGAATACCGTATTTTGGTGGAGTATTGACATTATCATCGATATTTAATTTGGCGATTTTCAATTTTCCGTCATATTCACCCGCAATTTCTTCAAGAATCGGCGTTATCATCTTGCATGGACCACACCATTCTGCCCAATAATCCACTAAAACGGGGCAATCTGCTTGTAAAACCGTTGCTTCAAAGTCGCTGTCTGTCACATTTAAGATGTTTGCGCTCATTCGGTACTCTCCTTCATTAAAATCTATCTCTAAAACGGTGTAGAGCTTAGATACTTTAGTCAGATTACGTCAGGGGTCTAATTTTGGAGTTATTCACCTCAAAGAGAGGCCTGTCATCGTCTGTTATAGGGGCTAGTTTCTGTATTTTCAATCTGATATCGGATTATTTCAGGCGTCATGAAGAGTGTGAAGTAATAGTTTATGATGCTCATGCGCCATGTGACCGCCCGTGTGGCATGGTAGACCTAGCGCCGCCGTGGGGCAATGGATATTATAATTCTATCATGAAAATCAGTAAAAATAATTTGATTTTTTTCGTGTTAACGGTTTGACATCATTCGGATAAATGACAGAATTCGTTAACAAGTTATTTTCAATCTGGACCATTTCTAGATTCGAGCTTAATGTAGTAAATTGGGATTCCGCGAACGGAAATCAATGGGCCTGAGTGATTTTTGTTGCAAGCAGCGTTTTGTTAACTAGGTCCTGTTAGCTAGGCTCTGTTAACTAGGTCCTGTTAACTACATTTTGTAAACCAGGTTCTTATGGAGAAGTATCGGTGAGTAGCCCTGAACAGTCCCCCTCAGCAAATATAAAAGAGCCGGAGCAGATTGCTGCTATTGACATGGGTTCCAATAGTTTTCATATGGTGATTGGTAAGGTATCTCAAGGAGAGGTGCGAATCATCGGAAAACTGGCGGAAAAGGTGCAGCTGGCAGCGGGGCTTAATGAAAATCAAGAGCTTACGCTAGAAGCACAAGGTCGTGCTTTGGATTGTTTGGGCCGGTTTTCCGAAAGACTGGAAGGCTTCCCCCGTGGTTCGGTTCGCGTAGTGGGGACCAGTGCATTACGTCAAGCTAGAAATGCAGCTGTTTTTTTGGAGAAGGCGGGAAAGCTATTGGGTCATCCCATTGAGATTATTGCTGGCCGCGAAGAGGCTCGCCTAATCTATCTCGGTGCATCCCACATCCTTGCTGATGACAAGGGGCAGCGACTCGTTATGGACATCGGGGGNGGGAGTACTGAGTTTGTCATTGGCAATCGATTTGAGGCCATTGAGTTGGAAAGTTTACATATGGGGTGTGTTGGTTATGGTCAGCGGTTTTTTTCTGATGGTGAAATAAACAAACGGAATTTCACTAAAGCGGTAGTAGCTGCTCGGCGGGAAGTGTGGGCAATTGATACACAATTTAGATCAACCGGTTGGGAAGATGTGGTGGGCGCGTCTGGCTCCATTAAAGCGATTGAGCAGGTGGCAGTNCANTCNGGGTTGTGTGATGAAGGCATTACCTTCGACGCACTTAAGGTAATTAAAGAAAAAATAATCAAAGCGAAACATTATTCCAATTTTGATTTGCTTGGTTTAAAAGAAGAGCGAGCCAGTATTTTTGCGCCGGGTGTCGCTATTCTCTACGGTATTTTCAAACAGTTGAAAATTAAAGAGATGCGATATTCTGATGGAGNGCTGCGTGAAGGTTTGCTCTACGATCAGTTGGGCCGGATTAGACACGAAGACGTACGTGATCGAACCACCCTAGCGATGATGAGTCGTCATCATGTTGATGATCGCCAAGCAGACCGAGTTAAAGAAACGGCTTTGAAATTATGCACCATGGTGGCTCCTGATTGGGGACTAGACCTGGCTCTTTATCGAGATGTGTTACGGCGCGCGGCACTTTTACACGAAGTGGGCTTGTCCATTTCCCATTCTCAATTTCATAAGCATGGAGCCTATTTGGTAAAATATTCTGATCTAGCGGGGTTTTCTCGGCAGGAGCAGCTTGCCATTTCTATGCTGGTGCGTGGGCATCGACGTAAGATTCCTGTTCGTGATCTAGATGACTTGCCTGATAATTGGTACGAAGTCGTGAGTCGAATGATGATACTGCTGCGCATAGCGGTGTTATTTCATCATTCGCGGACCGATAATCCCTTGCCAAAAATAGATTTGAAAGTTGACAATCAATCGATGAAATTGAGTTTTGCGAAAGGGTATTTGGATGAACACCCACTAACAAATCATGATTTCCTACAAGAAAAAGAGTATTTGAGAGCCGTTGGTATTACATTGTCTGTAGAGTGAAGACCTCGATAGTGTTACGGTTTTACCGCCAATTTATCTAATAGTATCTGCTGAGCCATTTTAGGTGTTGATTTTCCTGGTGTGCTAAGCGTGTATTCCCCTTTGTTGTTCAGTATCCAGCTTTGTACGTTGTCACTGATAAAAGTATTGAGGCCTTCGGTTAGTGCTCTTTTTATTAACGNGGGGTCTAGTATGGGGAANCAAGTTTCTACGCGATGGTTGAAGTTTCTTTCCATGAGATCCGCGCTGGAACAATATATTTTGGGGTCGCCTTCATTGTAAAAATAGTAAATTCTTGAATGCTCTAAGAAACGACCGATAATAGATCGTACTCGAATATTGTCAGATATGCCTTCAATGCCGGGACGCAGACAGCAAATGCCTCTGATAATGAGTTCGATCTTCACCCCTGCTTGTGAGGCTTTATAAAGGGCTTCTATCACTTGGCCTTCAGTCAAAGCATTGCACTTCATTATGATTTTCGCGGTTTTTCCATTGAGGGAATTTTGCCTCTCTGTCTCAATGAGCGNCAGTAAGCTGCTTTGCAGGGTAAAAGGCGCATGTAACAAATTTTTTAATTTGGCTGCTCTACCCAATCCGGTGAGTTGCTGAAATATTTGATGTACGTCTGCGCCAATGCTGTCAATCGCTGTCATTAAGCTGTAGTCAGTGTAGTTTCTAGAGTTGGCGGCGTGATAGTTGCCCGTGCCTAAATGAACATAACGTTTTAATTTTCGGCCCTCTTTGCGTATCACTAATGTCATTTTCGCGTGAGTTTTGTAACCGACGATACCATAACAAACCACGGCACCGGCGTTCTGCAAACGAGCAGCACCTTCGATATTGCTTTCCTCGTCAAAGCGAGCACGCAANTCGATGACGGCGGTGACTTCTTTNCCTGAGCGGGCGGCTTCTACCAAAAGTTCCATGATCTCTGAATTAGACCCGGTGCGGTAGACTGTCTGTTTNATGGCAAGGACTTTAGGGTCTTTCGCNGCCTGGCGNACAAAATCNATAACNGGAAGAAAAGACTCATAGGGATGATTTAGTAGCACATCATTTTTTGTTATCGTATCAAAAATATTCTCACTGGANTTAAGTGATTGNGGCAAACCCGGATTGAAGGTGGGAAACTTCAGATGTGGAATATCAAGATCAGTTACCTCTATTAACCGAGACAAGTTAACCATACCGTTGACTTGGTATAGCTCGCTTTCACTCAAATTAAACTGTTTTAGCAAAAAATCAGATAGCTCNTGAGGNGTGTTGTCAGCGACTTCTAATCTCACTTCGTCGCCATATCGACGGGAGAATAGTTCNCCTTTTACCGCNNTGGCNAGATCNTCNATAACATCTTCGTCNACGATAAGGTCGGCGTTGCGNGTGAGTCGAAACTGATAACAGCCNTTGACTTCCATGCCCGGNAAAAGGTCTTCGCANTGGGCGTGAATGGTNGCCGACAANAANGCGAAACTGTGNCCGGGTTCACTGATGTCATCGGGNAGTCGAATTAATCGTGGTAGCGACTTAGGCGCNGGCACGATAGCAAGTCCACTCTGGCGACCAAAAGCATCCTTGCCCTCCAGGGAAACAATAAAATTCAATGATTTATTGGCCAGCCGTGGAAAGGGATGGGAGGGGTCTAGCCCAATGGGCGTGATAACCGGTAACACTTGGGTGCGGAAAAAACGTTTTACCCAAGCGGATTGTTTTTCCGTCCATTGACTGCGGCGAACAAAGCGAATATTTTCCGCTAACAATTGCGGGAATAACAAATCGTTAAGGATGCTGTATTGTTTGGTGACCGCTTCATGGCACAGTAGGCTGATTTGTTCTAACACCTCTTGCGGTGCAATACCGTCAGGGCCTACCTTGGTGCGTTCGTAGGCCAATTGGTGTTTGAGGCCGGCTACCCTAATTTCAAAAAACTCATCTAGATTGCTGCTGAATATGAGCAGGAATCGCAATCGTTCTAACAGTGGGTGCCGCTCGTCAGTGGCCTGTTCAAGTACTCGTAATTGAAACTTAAGATGGCTAATCTCTCGATTTATGTAATATTGAGGTGTTTTTAAATTGATAGCCTGTGATGTCATTGTGCTTTTTTGTGGGTAACCTTAATTGTTTCAATTCTTTAGTATAAACCCTGGTGAGCACTATTGATTATTTTTAATAAATTGAGCCGCTTTTATGGCAAAGTAGGTCAATATACCATCTGCCCCAGCACGTTTAATACTTAATAACGACTCCAATACTACGGCTTCCTCTGATAACCAGCCATTTTGGAATGCGGCCATATGCATAGCGTATTCGCCGCTAACCTGATAGACAAAGGTGGGGACGCCAAATTGGGATTTTACTCGGTATACGATATCCAGATAGGGCATGCCGGGCTTGATCATGACCATATCCGCGCCTTCCTGCAGATCTAAAGCAACTTCATGTATCGCCTCATCGCTGTTAGCGGGGTCCATCTGGTAGCTGAATTTATTGCCTCCTTTAAGATTGTCTGCTGAGCCAACGGCATCACGAAAGGGCCCGTAATAGGACGAGGCATATTTAGCGGAGTAGGCGAGGATGCGGGTGTTAACGAACTTGTGTTGTTCCAACATCTCTCTAATGGAGCCAATTCTGCCGTCCATCATATCGGAGGGCGCAACTATGTCGGCTCCAGCGTCGGCGAGAGATTGGGCTTGCTTCACTAGTGCATCCTCAGTCCGGTCGTTCAAAACATAACCGTCTGTGTCGACTATTCCATCTTGGCCGTGAATGGTAAAAGGATCCAGTGCGATGTCGGTAATGATGCCGAGCTCCGGCAGGTGTTGTTTGAGAGCGCGCACGGCCCTTTGGGCGAGGCCCTTTGGGTTATGTGCTTCCTCTGCGTCTTCTGTTTTCAGTTCGGCGGCTACAACGGGAAACAAAGCAAGAGCGGGGATGCCGAGCTCAGCGCAAATTTCGGCTTGTTTTAGTAGTTCGTCGATACTGAGTCGCTCTACGCCTGGCATGGAGAGCACGGGTTCTCTTTTGGCTTCCCCTTCTATAACGAAGACGGGATAAATGAGATCAGCAGCGGATAACCGGTTTTCGCATATTAACCGACGTGAAAAATCGTCGGCTCTCATTCGTCTTAACCTTGTTTTTGGGAAAGGGCCTCGAGGTGTTTGTAGGGGGTGATTGCCAGAACTCACTGATTTATCCTCTTTTTTTGTGCCCTCAAGAGGCTGGGGCACGGAAACAATACATCATCAATGTACAACTTGGTACAATCGCCAAAAGGTTTTTGTAGGTAGATCGAGTAAGTGGAGTAATCAAATGGCCAAAATAGCAGTAATCCTGTCAGGTTGTGGTGTCTATGATGGGTCGGAAATTTACGAAACAACCCTTACTCTTTTGGCTTTAGATCGACTAGGGGCTGAGGCGCAATGTATGGCGCCTAATATTGAACAAGTGGGCGTTATTAATCATCTAACCGGTAATGAAATGACACAAAGCCGTAATGTTTTGGTGGAGTCTGCCCGCTTAGCCAGAGGAGATATTATTGATCTTGGAGAGGCTAACCCTGAAAGTTATGACGGGGTGATTATTTCGGGTGGTTTTGGTGCAGCGAAAAACCTTTCTGACCATGCCGTTGAGGGCGTCGGAATGAAAATTAATGATCGATTGATTAGCTTTGTCACTGCCATTCACCTTGCTCGAAAACCCGTTGGCTTAATTTCTATGGCCACGACCCTAGGGCCAAAACTGTTTGGCAACAAGTTATTCGACAATACGCTATTTGAAAAAGGGGTGCTATGCACAGTGGGGGATGATAAGACGATAGCCTCGGCAATAAATGAGATGGGTGGTATCCACGAAAATTGCCCCGCAAATGAGGTAGTGGTGGATGAGAGACTCCTGGTGGTCTCTACCCCCGCTTATATGTTGGCTGAGCGTATTAGTGAGGCGGCGGAGGGCATTGAAAAGTTAGTGGATGAAGTGTTGTATATGACAAAATAAATATTATCTTGTTGGGGTTACTGGAATTATTTGAGCTCTTNTTCAAGTTGTTCTAGTTCTTCGCTAATGGCCAGCCAGTGTGTTTCAGTNGTTTCCAGTTTTTTGGAGATGTCCGCATTTTCTTCGATTAAGCTAGCTAATTTATCCTTGTTTTTTTCTTGATAAAGGTCGGGATCTGTCATTTGTTGCTCTAATTTGGTTTTGTATTGCTGCAGTTTCAGCAACTCTTTTTCTAGTTTCCTTAATTGAGCGCGCAGCGGGTTTAGCTGTTTGCGCTTCTGCGCAGCGAGTCTACGCTCTTCTTTTTTATCTCTCGGCTGGTTGGTGCCTTGGGATTCGTTGCTTGAAGATTGCTCGTTTCCTTTTCTGCTGCGAAAATCCGTCAGCCATGTGGCATATTCATCCAAATCTCCGTCGAATGGGGCAACTTCTCCGTTGGCGACGACCATTAACTCATTGGTGGTATTACGCAATAGATTCCTATCGTGCGTGACAACGATAAGCGCTCCTTTGAATTCCTGCAGAGCGACAGTGAGTGCGTGGCGCATTTCCAGATCTAAATTNTTGGTGGGTTCATCAAGCACTAGTAAATTGGGACGGCGCCAGACAATGAGTGCGAGGGCTAGCCGGGCTTTCTCTCCACCTGAAAAGGGCGTAATGGGCTCAAATACAATATCCCCGTGGAAGGCGAATCCACCGAGGAAGTTTCGTAATATCTGTTCAGTGGCGTCGGGTGAAATTCTTTGGAGGTGTACCATGGGACTAGCATTTTCATCTAATTGCTCCAGGGTATGCTGACAAAAGTAACCGATTTGACAGTGTTCCCCTTGCCACCGCTCGCCGGAAATAATGGGCAATTCTCCCACTAAGGTTTTGAGTAGCGTGGACTTGCCCGCCCCGTTGGGACCGAGCAGGCCAATCTGACTATCAGGTCTTAAATGTAAGTTTACGTTCGAAACGATAACATCTGATGCATAACCGGCGTTTATATTATCTAGTTTAATCAAGGGGTCAGATATTTTATCTGCCGGTTCAAAATGAAATTGAAAAGGAGAGTTAACGTGAGCAGGTGCGATTTTTTCTAGTCGGTCGAGAGCCTTGATTCGACTTTGCGCTTGTTTGGCTTTGGTGGCCTTTGCACGGAACCGCTCAATAAATTTATGCATATGAGCAATTTCACGTTGTTGCTTTTCATATTCGGCGTGGTGTTGTGCCAGTCGCGCTGCCAGCTGACCTTCGAATTGGCTGTAGTTTCCTTTGTAGTAATTTAGTCGTTGTTGATCAATGTGAACTGTATGTTGTACTGCGCCGTCTAGAAATTCACGATCGTGGGATATGAGCACCAATGTGCCGGGATATTGTTTTAGCCAATTCTCTAACCATATAATGGCATCGAGATCCAAATGGTTTGTGGGCTCGTCCAGTAGCAGCAGGTCTGACCTGCACATTAAAGTTTTAGCGAGGCTTAATCTTACTCGCCAACCGCCCGAAAAACTGCTTACCGAGAGCTCATGTTGTTCCGGCTCGAAGCCCAGTCCATTTAGTAGTTTAGCCGCTCGCGAGGGAGCGCTATAACCATCAATAGTGTCAAACTGTTCATGTAACGAAGCAATCAGATTATGGTCCGACGCTTCCTCCGCGAGCGCGATACTTTTCTCGAGGTGGCGATATTCTTCGTCGCCATCGATGGCGTAATCCAGCGCTGTGCGATCAAGAGCTGTTACCTCTTGTGCCATATGCGCGATACGGTAATGTTTTGGTAAACTGAAATCCCCTTGGTCTAGGGTGAGCTGGCCCAAGAACAGCGAAAATAGGGACGATTTTCCTGATCCGTTTTGGCCGATGAGTCCAAGGTGCCATCCGTGATACAGATTAAGGTTAGATTGGGCAAATAGGCGTTTTTTACCTCTCTGTAGAGATGCATTTTTTAATACGATCATTTTTAAAGTGTAGGAGAAGGTNNGTTGTAGGAGAGGTAAAGGCATGCAGTGGGGTTCTGCATACCTTTATCGAGACATCTTTTTAGCTTAAATCTGTGGCTTTTGATTACATGTCTGTAGCGGGATCGAAAATACTACGTTGAGTGTCGCCATCACCGGCGTCTGAAGACTCAGTTTCCAGAGCTGGTTCAGCGCTGGGTACAACGGCTACTGGCATGGTATCTTCTGCGGTGGGCTCAGGTGCTGCCTCAACGATTGATTCAATTGGAGATTCTGCCACGGGCTCGACGGTAGTCTCAGCCATTGTTTCAGCATTGGCCTCTTCCTTTTCTTGCGGAGCTGGGGCGGCTGATATTTTAGCTTTTGCCTTTTTAGGTGCTGCCTTCTTTTTGGCTGCGGGCTTTTTCTTTGTCACCGGTTTCTTTGTCGCTGGTTTCTTCGCCGCGGGCTTTTTCTTCCCACTTGCTTTTTTAGCTCCCCCGGCTTTTTTCTTTTCAGCTGCGGCTTTCTTTTTGGCAGCCTCCTTCGCTTTTTGTGCAGCGGCTTTTTCTTTCTTAGCGATCGCTTTTGCTTTATCAGATGCTTTCNTTTCCGCTAGCTTACGCTTAGCGGCCGCATTTTTCTCTACTTCCGATCGTTTTTTAGACGCCTCTCGCTCCTTTTTTGCGATCTCTTTTGCTACTACATTGGCTGCTTTAGCGATGGCCGCCACATTTTTAACTTCAGTTTTAGCAGCAGAAACAACTTCTTTTGCACCTTTTTCTACTGCCTTAGCTTCTGCTAACGCTGTATTGGCAGCCTTAACGTTGCCGGTGGCCTTGACAATTTGCTTTGTAGTAGCTGCTGTTTTCTTGGCTTTATCCTTAGCATTGGCTTTGGCTAGAGCGTCAGTAGCTGCTTTTTGTTTTGTTGCGGCAGCGGTTGATTTCTTTGTGGCACTGGCTGCAGTNTTGTCTGCTGCTACAACCGCTTTCGCACGAGCGGCAGTGAGTTTCACTTGGAGAGTGCTAATTTCTGTATTAAGTTTGGCTATCGGATCAACTGCCTTTTTGGCTGTAGGCTTCTTGGCAGGTGATTTCTTTGCTGCTTTCTTAGCAGGTGCCTTTTTTTTTCCTGGCATCTTGGGGTTCCTCAGCTATGGTTTTACGGAATTGGTTTTTACGGATTTGGTTCTAATCATTGGTATTTAATTACAATGGAATATAACTATAACTTCTTTTCACGAAATGAAAACAGTTAGCGCAATATTATACGAATTGCGCTTTTAAATGACATATTTTATTAGATTAATTCGATTTATTTGCATGATTTAATAAAATGAGAAAAGCATTCGTTATGGGTATAACAAGGAATTTTTATGAATTGTTTAAATAATTTAAAATGGGCTTTAGCGTTTACTGGTTTTGTGTTTGTGACAGTCTCTACTTATTCGTCTGCTGCCGAGCGAGCTAGTCGTTTCTCGGCGGGCCCTTTTGAATCGAAAAAGGCAAAAATTAGCTATGCCATAGGTGCTCGTTATGGCGAGGGATTGAAGAGGCAGGTGGGTGATATTGAACTTGAAATGTTCCTGAAAGGTTTAAAAGATGCCCATCTAGGAGATACACTTCTGTTAGAAGAGAATGAGATAGTACAGTTGATTACAGGGTTTAAGCAAAAACGTATTACAGAGGTTAATGCGGAGAAGGCGGCGTTGGCAGCAAAGAATAAAGTGGAAGGTNAGNATTTTCTTTTGGAAAACAAGACCAGGGATGGAGTTCTCACCGTTGAGTCTGGTTTGCAATATAAAATACTAAAAGAGGGAACAGGGTTGAAGCCGAAGTCAACAGACACCGTGAGAGTGCACTACCACGGCACGCTAATTAATGGAGTAGTATTTGACAGTTCATTAAATCGAGGAGAATCAATTACTTTTAAAGTCAATGGTGTCATAAAGGGGTGGACGGAAGCATTGCAATTGATGAAGGTTGGAGCGAAATGGCAGTTATTTATTCCTGCGGACCTGGCTTATGGGATGGGCGGGACGCCCGGCGCCATCGGGCCCAATGCCGCATTGATCTTTGATGTGGAGTTGATTGCGATTGAATCCTAATATGTTTCTCATCTAGCTCTAATCAGAATAAGCAAATTCGAGACTTAAGCCATTAGACGAGGTGGCTAGAAAATGACCTTTATTTTGTCCGAATGCTACTGCAACAATCCGGGCTCCAGCCGGTTTCCACATGGATCGCTTAGGGGCGATCCATCGGCCTAATTTCGTTTTGGTATTAATATCCCAAAGCGTAATTTCTCTCGCGGTATTACCTACCAAAAATCGCTTTTCATCGGCAGAAAAGCTGACCGCTGAAATAGAGGCTCTTCGACCTCCGATCTTAATCACAGATTTATTATTTTCAATATCCCAAAGATCAGCTTCGCTATGCTGACCTGAGGTTAAGGCCCATTTGCCTTTGCCGGACAAGGAAACGTAGTTGACTAAATTATCGTGGGCCCAGCTTCGTAAAAGGTGGCCATCTTTAAGGCGCCACATCTTGGCCGTCTTATCATCTGAGCCGGTTAAGCCAGTGTCGCCATTGTCGCTAATGGCCACCGCTCTAACGCTGCCTTCATGAGAGACTGTTGACAAGATGCCACCCTGAGCCACATCTATATAAATAGCGTTGAAATTTTTCATTCCGATGAAAATAAACAATCCGTTTTCCGAGACTGCGATTGATAGGATGTCTGAGGGAGTGTTCCAAAAATGTAATGATTTTCCGGTTTCGGTGGACCAAAGTACCAGTCGTCGGTCATCTGCGGTGGCTGCAAATTTGCCTTCCGGTGAAAGGGCGACATCCACAAGGTTGGTGTAGCTACCTTTTGTGATATTCCAGTTGTATATTCTTTCGCCGTCCGAGAGACGCCAAAGACTGCCACCATGGTGAATGGAGGCCACTAAGGAGTATCCATTTGATGACAAGTCTGCGGCATAAAGGCCTTGGCGGGCTTGCTCCCACGTTTGTGTAGGTCCTTCGTTGCAGCCGGCCAGACTTACGCAGAGTAATATCAACATTCGCGCATGTGGAAAATGAGTTGCCAAATAGGTCACAGTTTTCATATTGTAAATTTTATTGCGCTGTGGGGTTGAGTTCAGTTTAGTTCAGTTGAACTCATGAAGTGCAATAAATGAGGTAATAAAAAAGCCGTATTACCGGCTTTTTTATGGAAGCGATGGGTTAGGCGGTCAGTGTGGGTGTGGGCGGGGAAACTAATTCTTTATGGCGCAGATGTAGGACCTCTATCAATTGATCTTCCAGTTCAAATCGCTCCTCTAGTTGCTCGCCCAGGTTTGATAAATCTGTGGGTAGGCTCGACATTAGCTCATCGCAATGTTCAGCTGAGTCATATTTGTCATTAAATTTCACAACCGTGTCTGTGATAGCTTGAATTTTTGGGTAAAGGGACTTTGCTAAATCCGTGTTGTCACCAAACTCTTCGGCTTCTGACATGAGCTCGTCATATATTTCAAAGTGACCTGCAGACACGTAGTCGATAAGAACCTGGCAAAGCGCTTGAATTTTTATACTTATGGGGGTGTTTTTGGGTGTGTACTCTTTTAGGCCATCCACTGCGCACAATAATAATATGACCTCCTGGCGTTCATGTAGCCACTTTTCTACCAACTTATCTACAGTTCCCCAATGCTCTTTGATCGTTTCCGTCTCGTTGGTTTTTAACATATTCCCGTCCTACAATATTTGTTTCGACATTTTTTCATCAGTACGATGTAAAAACGAATTTGGTTAATTGAAATCAACCAATGTCCAGAATAGGCCAAGGTAAGCTTTAAGGGCAAGGGGTAGTTTAGAAATTTATCAATTAATTTAATGTCAATAGGACATAATCAAGAACGGATCAATTAATTATTATGTTGGCGTAAGGCTATGAAAGTATTAATTAATACTTTCATATTGCTTGGAAGCCATAAGTGTCGTCATGCTTTCTAGTTCTTGAACTGCGATCTTTAATGAGGAGAATCTATAACGCCCACGTCGCCATGGGTCAGTTTTATAAGCTTTAAATCGAGCGTGACGATTATTAATGACTACTTTCTTAAGTTACACGGCCATAGAATTTGATTAGGCAATTTGATCTTCTTGTTCTTCTACGCTGTGATTGTCAGAGTTTGTTTCTTCGCGCTCAAGGCTTTCTCGGTAGTGCTCATAGCCATCGTCATATCCTGCTTCCCATGCAGCTGTGACGATTTCCACTCGATAAGGTGCATGACGGCTCTCACCGGCTAAACCGTGCATAAATCCTTGCCTGTATGCTTTATCAAGCGTGTCCACATTCCATTCATTGTTGGTGTTTTTTTTGCTTTCCATTGCTGTCCCCAGATAAAATGAAATCTTGAAGCTACTCAATTTAAATCTCATTCGCTTTGAGTATATGTAGCATGAATTTTTAGAATGTGCACGATGATAGTTGATTTTTTTTAAAAAGAGGCTAGCGACTTTCGAAACGTTAATCCCTAAAGTAATCCGCAAGAAATTGATCAAAGGTAACCGTGTCAGCATCTTCAATCATTTTTTGTTTTTTGATTGAGTCGTGAGACATCGTAACAAAATCACCATTGCTCGGAATTAACGGATCACCTTTTGTTTCATCGCCAATATGATCTCGCTTAAAGTAATTTTCATGTTCAAGCGCTTTGCTCATGGCAAATTCATAGAAAGAAAGATTCCCATCAAACAATGTGTTGAGGATGATTGCTGAGGGTGTTGTATTGGGGTCGGCCACTTTGAGTCTTTGTGTTTTTAATGCGGATGAGTACTGTTGAGTGCTCTGAGCTTTGTCCAAAAGTTCTGCGGTTAAACTCATTTGATCTAACAATTCGTCTGCCCAGTTTTTAATGCTGTTGGTTTTGTGGCGAATAGTTAAAGATTGCTTAGTGTTACGACCACTAAGGACAATTTTGCGTTGATTATCGCTCACATCTTTTTGTTCTTTGTCGTCAATTAATGGGCTGTCTTCAAGGAGGCAGTGCAAAGCAAATAAATCGAGAAAGCGAGCTTGTGTTTCAGATATACCAATGGGTGAAAAGGGGTCAAGATCAATGCAGCGCATCTCGATATATTCTACACCGCGAGATTTCAGCGCCTGTGATGGGCTTTCACCGCTGTCAGCGGTTCTTTTCGGGCGAATGGTGCCGTAATACTCGTTTTCGATTTGCAGAGTATTACTGTTAAGCTGCATGTATTCGCCTTCTTTTTTTATACCTAATTTTTGGTAGGGAGGGTAAGGTGTGCCCATTGCCTTGCCAAGGGAAGTGACGTAAGAGGGTAGGTCGTTGTAGCAAATTTTTAAATTAGACTGAGCACTGTTTTGATAGCCTAAATCACTCATCCTTAGTGATGTGGCATAAGGTGAATAAAGTGTATGGCCGTTGAATGTTTGAAGTTTGTGATCGCGTCCCCGCAAAAATGATGCGCATACAGCAGGCGAGGCACCAAATAAGTAAATGGGTAACCAGCTATAGCGTTGAAAATTACGGATTAGGGAAAAATAACCTGCGGAAGTAAAATCTTGTAGGGAAGAGTTCTCTTTTTTCGCTACACCAGGGCCTTCTGCTATGTATAGCTGTTCCCAGAACGCGCTTGGAACAGAAAAATTGTAATGAATACCCGCTATGGATTGCATCAGTCGTCCATAGCGATGCCACAGGCCGTGGCGATAAACAGTTTTCATTTTCCCAATATTGGAGTTTCCATATTGTGCAATGGGTATGCTCTCATCGCCACCCATAATACAAGGCATGCTGTTAACCCAGAGTTTTTCGCCATCGATATTTTGATAGACATAGCGGTGTATGCTCTTAAGATATTCTAAAGGCTGTTCCACCTCGGTAAATGCTGGGGTGATGAACTCCAACAGGGCTTCTGAGTAATCAGTTGTGATGCTAGGGTGAGTTAGAGCTGCGCCCAGGGATTGAGGATGAGGTGTTTGCGCCAAATGTCCATCGGGCAAAATGCGGAGGCTTTCCTTTTCTATGCCACGGCGGATTTTGTTTAATTCCCAGTCGTTGAGCGATGCGGTAATCAGATCAGTTCGTCGCTGTAAGGATGTGGCTGTCACTACGCATAACCTCTTGGTTGTCTTTCTCGACTGCGGTTGCTATTTTTTGGTTTTAAGGGTTTTCGCATCGGCAAATAAATCCGCAAATGTACCTGTTTTCCCCTCTGGCAGCGCCTCTTTATTTCGCTTGCCGTTATTGGTGGATTTCTTGTGATCGGTCTTCTTGTATTTATCCTTGCGCTTCGCTGGTTTTGGTTTGCCGTCAGCGCCCTCTTGCTTGTGATTGTGTTTTCTTGCTGTAAGGGCATCATCCAAACGCATGGTAAGTCCGATGCGTTTCCGTTCAATATCCACTTCCAACACCTTGACTTTGACAATGTCTCCCGCTTTAACTACTTCCCGGGGGTCTTTGACAAAGTTGTTAGACAGCATTGAGATATGTACTAATCCATCTTGATGCACGCCAACATCAACGAAGGCACCAAAGTTGGTTACGTTGGTGACCACGCCCTCTAGTATCATGTTTTCGGTGAGGTCATTTAAAGTGTTGACCCCTTCTTTAAATTCTGCCGTTTTAAACTCAGGCCGCGGATCTCTACCTGGTTTTTCCAGCTCCTTAAGAATATCAGTGACTGTGGGTAGGCCAAATTTTTCATTAGTAAAGTCTGACGGATTCACTGTTTGTAAAAAGCTTTTTTCGCCGACGATATTTTGCAACGGTCGATCAAATTTTGCGGCAATGCTTTTAACAATTTGGTAGGCTTCAGGGTGCACGCTTGAGGCGTCTAACGGGTTGACGCCATTCATTATGCGCAAAAACCCTGCCGCCTGCTCAAAGGTTTTATTGCCCAAGCGGGGGACTTCTTTTAATTCGTCACGATCAGAAAATTGCCCATTCTGATCCCGAAATGACACGATATTGTTGGCAATAGTGTGGTTTAAGCCCGATATTCGCGCCAAGAGAGGGGCTGAGGCGGTGTTTACATCGACTCCCACAGCGTTAACGCAATCTTCCACTACGGTATCAAGGCCTCTCGCCATTCGGTTTTGATTAACGTCATGCTGATATTGACCAACCCCAATTGATTTGGGTTCGATTTTGACAAGTTCCGCCAACGGATCTTGCAGTCGNCGCGCAATGGAGACCGCTCCACGGAATGAAACGTCTAACTTTGGGAATTCTCTAGAGGCAAACTCGGACGCGGAATAAATAGATGCACCGGCCTCNCTTACCATNATTTTTTGCAATTCTAGGTCGCTGTGTTTTTTGATGAGTTCTGCGGTTAGCTTGTCGGTTTCACGAGAAGCGGTGCCATTGCCTATACTAACAAGCTCCACCTTATGCTTTTTACACAGCTTGGCCAGCGTCTCAATTGATGCATCCCATTGATTTTTGGGTGCGTGGGGGAAAATAGTTGCGTGCTCCACCAGTTGGCCTGTGGCAGCCACCACCACGACTTTTACACCGGTTCTTAAACCGGGATCTAGGCCCAGTGTGGCGCGTGGTCCTGCAGGGGCTGCCATCAATAAATCATAAAGGTTGCGAGCAAATACCTTTATAGCTTCCTCTTCAGCCATTTCTCGGAGGTTGGATAGCAGCTCATTTTCAAGGTGAGTCTGTAGTTTCACCCGCCATGTCCAACGCACTACTTCGCCTAGCCACTTATCGGCTGCCCTGCCTTTATCCTCAATATTGTGTTGCTTGGCGATTTTCGATATACAGGGGTGATTGTTTTGATTTTCTGGCTGCTCAATATCAACGGAAATTTGTAAAAATCCGGCTTTACGCCCTCGAAAAATGGCCAGCGCTCGATGAGATGGGACTTTATTCAAGGGCTCCGTATAGTCGAAATAATCGCGAAATTTCGCCCCGTCTTTCTCTTTACCTTCGACAACTTTGGCAAAGACCTTGGCTTCTTTAAAGAGGTCGTCCCGTAAACTTCCGACCAAGTTTGCATCTTCACTAAAACGTTCCATGAGGATATATCTGGCCCCGTCAAGAGCGGCCTTTTCATCAGCTACCTTTTTCGCATCGATTGTTGTTGAATNGAGATAGAGTTTGGCTTGCTCTTGGGGGTCTAAATTAGGGTCATTAAATAGTGCATCTGCGAGTGGTCCCAAACCGGCCTTTATAGCAATTTGCCCTTTGGTGCGTCGTTTTGGTTTGTACGGCAGGTATAGATCTTCTAAACGGTTTTTTGTATTAGCGTCGAGGATTTGTTTTTTCAGTTCCTCGGTGAGTTTGTCTTGTTCACCGATACTCTTAAGAATGACCTGGCGTCTCTCTTCCAGCTCTCGTATGTAGTANAACCTTTCTTCGAGGTGCCTTAGTTGAATGTCGTCTAAACCCCCAGTGGCCTCTTTACGGTATCGAGCGATAAAGGGGACAGTTGAGCCATCGTCCAGTAGTGTGACGGTCGCATTGACTTGACTGACATTAACATTCAGTTCTTTGGCGATAAGTTGATTGATTTCTTCCATTGGAGACCTTGAAAATGTTCGCTAAATCGGCGCTAGTGGCGCAGTGTGCTATAGTGTTGACGACCTGATTTGCGCAATTATTACACTTTTCCGCGCTGGCTAAAGCTGATCATTCTAACGTTTGGGCCAGCGATTATACCTAATAGTCAGAAACAGAAACCCTACTTCATGTGGATGAAGTTAATTGATAAACCTAAATTGCACTTATTTGGGTGAATATTAGGCGGCCCGGATTGTTAGAGGGTTATTGTTAGAGGAATATCGCCAGAAGGGTAATGCGCGAGAGAGAGCAGATTCTCTCAAGGTAAGAGAAGATTTCTCTAGGAGTCATAAATCTTGTAACAATCTTCTAAGTAAAGTGAGCCGCGCCTCTAACAAGGGTTTGATATGATAATCGTTACTGTTTGTTTTAAAGCTGAACTATCAAAAGGGGCATCTAAGTGAATGTGAAGCCAGTAACAGAGACGGAACAATATAAAATTCTTGTAGTGGATGATGATGCTCGACTACGGGGGTTGTTGCAGCGGTATCTCGAGGAGCAAGGTTATTTGGTGAAAGCGGTGGGAGACGCAGAGCAAATGGATCGTGCCTTGGGTAGGGAGATTTATTCTCTCATGGTGTTAGATTTGATGATGCCTGGAGAAGATGGCTTGTCTATTTGTAAGCGATTACGTGGCGAGGATAATGGCCTACCCATTATTATGTTGACGGCAAAAGGGGATGAAAACGATCGCATCACAGGTCTAGAAATGGGAGCCGATGATTATTTAGCGAAACCGTTTAATCCAAGGGAGTTGGTGGCCCGTATCAGAGCTGTGATGCGACGCCAAGTTAAGGAGTTGCCCGGTGCCCCCAGTCAAGAAGAAGAGTTC
This sequence comes from Pseudomonadales bacterium, assembly GCA_016765265.1. Lineage (GTDB taxonomy): Bacteria > Pseudomonadota > Gammaproteobacteria > Pseudomonadales > DC-out160 > DC-out160. Next base: position 18,169 of record JAESQG010000029.1, read on the forward strand.
GTGCGCTTTGGGCCCTATGTTATTGACTTGTCCACACGGAGTTTGACTAAAGAGGGGGTGTCTGTTGCGTTAACTACGGGGGAATTTGCGGTTATGAAAGCTTTGGTACAGCATCCCCGAGAACCTCTAACCCGAGATAAATTGATGAATCTTGCCCGCGGGCGAGAGTGGAGTGCGATGGAGCGGAGCATTGATGTTCAAGTGTCTAGGTTGCGTCGATTGTTAGAAGATGATCCCCAAAGTCCCCGTTATATTCAAACCGTCTGGGGTATAGGTTACGTTTTTGTGCCTGACGGTAAGAGTGCGTGAAATTAATACCTGAGACATCCTTTCAGCGCACTTTCTATTTGATCGCCATGGTCATTGTGGTCAGCCAGTTGGTGACCTTGGTTTTTGGCGCATATTATATTTACTACCCTGGTATGAAGCAGTACAGCCGTATTATCGCCATTGAGGTTGATAC
>JAESQG010000030.1 GCA_016765265.1 Pseudomonadales bacterium
AAAATTAATGCCTTGAGAAACCGTTTGTGGCAAGGCTTTGAGTCCCTTTCCGGCGTGACTCAAAATGGCGCTCCCGAACAGCGGGTTGCCGGAATACTGAATGTGAGTTTTGCTGGGGTAGAGGGTGAAGCGCTGCTCAAAGCATTAAAGGATATTGCGGTATCTACGGGGTCTGCTTGTACATCGGTCAGCGTAGAGCCTTCTTATGTATTAAAGGCGATTGGTGTCACTGACGCTTTAGCCTATGGTTCTATCCGCTTTTCAATTGGTCGATATACAACAGAAGCAGAGATAGAATACGCGATTGAACATGTTTGCCTAGCCGTGACTCGGCTAAGAGGTTGAGAAAAAAGTTGTTATGAGTGAGCAAATAAACGAACAGTTACAAAGTGAGTATTCGGCAGGTTTTATCACTGACATCGAAGCTGAAACCTTACCGCCTGGGTTGAGCGAAGAGGTTATTCGCATCATCTCGGCTAAAAAGAAAGAACCTGACTGGATGCTTGAATGGCGTTTGGAATCTTACCGGTCGTGGTTGAAAATGGTGGAGCCTCAATGGGCTCATGTGAAATACCCTTTAGTAGATTTTAGCGAAATCTCCTTTTTTTCTGCTCCAAAGAGTATGGAAAATCAGCCCAAGAGCCTTGATGAAGTTGATCCTGAGCTACTCAAAACTTATGAGAAATTAGGTATTCCATTACACGAGCAAGCCTCATTGGCAGGCGTTGCTGTGGATGTTGTTTTTGATAGTGTTTCAATAGGCACGACTTTCAAAGAAAAACTTAAAGAGGCGGGCGTTATCTTTTGCCCTATCTCAGAAGCGATACAGGAATACCCTGACTTGGTAAAAAAGTACATTGGCTCAGTGGTGCCGAAAAAAGATAACTTTTATGCAGCGCTGAATTCAGCCGTATTTAGTGATGGGTCTTTTGTTTATATACCCAAGGGTGTTCGTTGTCCGATGGAATTGTCCACGTACTTTAGGATTAACGAAGCGAAAACGGGGCAGTTTGAAAGGACCTTAATTATTGCTGACGAAGGCAGCCATGTAAGTTATCTAGAGGGTTGCACTGCACCAATGCGTGATGAAAATCAGCTCCACGCGGCGGTTGTTGAATTGGTTGCCCTGGACAATGCGGAGATAAAGTATTCTACCGTACAAAATTGGTATCCTGGTGATAAAGAGGGCAAGGGTGGCATTTATAATTTCGTGACTAAGCGAGGTGTGTGCCACAAGAACGCAAAAATTTCTTGGACCCAAGTAGAAACGGGCTCTGCGATTACGTGGAAATACCCCAGTGTTGTGTTGCGTGGTGATAACAGTGTTGGCGAGTTTTATTCAGTTGCGCTAACTAATAATTATCAGCAGGCGGATACGGGCACAAAAATGGTCCACATTGGCAAGAATACGAAATCTACCATCATTACCAAGGGGATTTCTGCCGGCAAAAGCCAGAATGCCTACCGGGGTTTGGTGCGAATGAACCCGGGGGCAGAAGGCGCTCGTAATTATACTCAGTGTGATTCATTGCTTATCGGTGACCAATGTGGTGCTCATACTTTTCCGTACATCGAAAGTAAAAACCCCAGTGCCATAATTGAGCATGAGGCGACTACGTCTAAGGTCAGTGATGAACAATTATTTTTGTGTCAACAGAGAGGAATAGATACCGAAAAAGCGGTATCNATGATTGTAAATGGATTTTGCAGAGAAGTGTTTAAAGAGTTGCCAATGGAATTTGCCGTAGAGGCGGGCAAGCTGCTAGAGGTTAGTTTAGAAGGGTCTGTTGGTTAGTCGGTATTAATTCTCGGGAGAGATCTATTTAATGTTAGAAGTTAAAGATTTGCGTGCCAGTATTGATGGTAAAGAAATTCTCACCGGTTTTAGTTTAGATATAAAGCCGGGTGAAGTGCATGCCATTATGGGACCAAATGGAGCAGGAAAAAGCACGGTGGGCAATGTGTTGTCTGGTCGTGGGGATTATGAAGTCACCGCTGGGCAGGTCATTTTTAAGGGAAAAAATTTGCTTGAAATGGAAATCGATGATCGAGCAAAGGAAGGTTTGTTTCTCTCCTTTCAGTATCCGATAGAGATCCCAGGTGTGAGCAATATGGAGTTTTTAAAAACTTCAGTGGATACGGTTAGAGTACATAGAGGGTTGCCTGCTCTGGATACCGTGGCTTTTATGAAGTTGGCCCGAGAGAAATGCAAAGAAGTGGATTTAGAGCTTAGTTTTTTGAAGCGTGGCGTTAATGAAGGCTTTTCTGGTGGCGAGAAGAAACGCAACGAAATCATGCAAATGTTATTGCTAGAGCCCACTTTGTGTATTTTAGATGAAGTGGATTCGGGGCTGGATATCGATGCTATGCAAGTAGTCGCCCAATGTATAAATTCAATGCGAACAGCGGANCGCTCATTTTTGTTGGTGACGCACTATCANCGACTGTTAGATTATATCGTACCTGATTACGTTCACGTGTTCGCCAATGGCCGTATTGTTAAATCAGGTGGCAAAGAATTGGCGCTTGAGCTAGAAGAGAAAGGTTACAGTTGGATAGAGCAGGCAGAGCCGTCACAATGANATATTCTCTGGCAGAAAAACAAGGCGATATTAAACAAGGCAATGTTAAGCAAGGCGATGTTAAGCAAGTAAAATTTAAGCAATCAGTACCTACTTTAGCTGAGAGCAGAAATAGCGATACCAAGACTCCGTGGCTAAGCGAGTTTCGATGGAGTGCATTAAAACAATTTCAGTCACAGACTTGGCCAACCCGAAAGACCGAGGCTTGGAAATACACCAGCGTGGCAGCACTCTCCGATGAAAGCTATCAAGGCATCGTGGACGTGTCTAAAAATCAGGCCGCGCCGGCTAATCTTTTTTTTGAAGGCCTTGAAGGCCCGTTGTTAGTATTTGTAGACGGNGTTTTTAATGAGNCGTTATCGTCGGTTCATTCTGGAGGCCTTGATGGNCTGGTTTGTGAAAAGTTTAGCGAAGCAGATGATGAGGTTCAAGGTGAGATAAAGGCTGTTTTGGGTCAGGTGGTTGATAGTGAGCAGCACCTATTTGCCGCTCATAATAATGCTATGGTTCATGATGGCATTTTCTTAAAGGCGCTAAAAAACACAAAAATTGAAGAACCAATTCAAGTTGTTTATTGTGGCACTCGGCAAGCAGAACCCTGTTTAACCACTGCTCGTCTACTGGTTGTTTTGGAAGAAGGTGCCGAGCTTACAGTGGTAGAACGTTTTTGTTCTAGCGATGAAGCGCAAAATGGTTTTGTTAACAGCCTAACCGAATGTGTCGTTGGCAGTAATGGGCAGTTGAATCATTACCGAATTCATCTTGAGGATGAAAGCGCGCAGCATGTAGGAGGAGTGCACGTTAATTTGTTAGCAAACAGTTGCCTCAACAGTTTTCAGGTGGGTTTTGGTAGTGTGTTAAAAAGAGTAGATGTGGTGGTTAATCACATTGAACCCGGCGCTCATTGCGAACTTAAAGGTATTTATTTACCGAAAAACAGACAACGCATAGACTTTCATACAGATATTCAGCACAGGGCTGCACATTGTACTACCAATGAAGTGTTTCGCGGCATAATAGCGGATCAAGCCAAGGCGACTTTTAATGGTCGTATTTATATTCATCCCCATGCACAGAAAACAGTAGCGCAGTTGAGTAATAAGAATTTATTGTTGTCCAATAAGGCAGAGATTAATACCAAACCTGAGCTTGAGATATACGCAGACGATGTAAAGTGTGCTCACGGAGCCACGGTAAGTCAGTTAGATGACGAGGCTGTCACATACCTTCGGACTCGCGGGATTGGTCGCGATCAGGCTGAACTAATGTTAAGTTATGGGTTTATCAATGAGCTTATAGACGCTCTTAAATTGGCGCCGATAAAAGACTACTTGAAACAGGTGATAGCCTCCTGGTTTGGTCAGGAGAAATAAAATATGAATGCTTCTGGAAAACCCACCAATATTGCAAAAACAAGCACTGACATGCCTTCGAGTTCCGTATCCATAGGGGACTCGAACGTATTTGATGTGGAAAAAATCCGGTTAGATTTCCCTATTTTACACCAACAGGTGAACGGTAAACCATTAGTGTATCTTGATAATGCTGCCACTACACAAAAACCTCAGCAGGTACTCGATGCCTTAAGTCATTATTACACTCAAGATAACGCCAATGTTCATCGAGGTGCGCATCAATTAAGTGATCGGTCGACACAATCATTTGAAGACGCACGTCGGAAAATACAGGGATTTGTGAATGCCGCTAAACCGCAAGAAATTATTTTATCAAAAGGCACCACTGAAAGTTTAAATATGGTGGCGCAAAGTTATGGTAGAACTGTATTGAGCCCTGGTGATGAGGTAATGGTGAGTGCCATGGAGCACCATTCTAATATTGTGCCATGGCAAATGGTGTGCGAACAAACCGGCGCTCAACTCAAAGTAATTCCAGTGAATGAGGCTGGGGAGTTGCAGTTTGATCAGTTTGTATCTTTATTAAATGAACGAACTAAAATAGTGTCTATTGTTCATGTCTCCAATGCCCTAGGCAGTGTTAATCCGGTTAAAGCCATCGTAGAAAAAGCTCATGAAGTGCGTGCAATAGTGGTGGTTGATGGAGCTCAGGCAGTGGCCCATTGGAATGTCGATGTACAAGATTTAGATTGTGACTTTTATGCCTTCTCGGGACATAAATTGTTTGGTCCCACGGGAATCGGTGTGCTTTACGGCAAAGAAGATCTACTCAATGCCATGCCGCCTTACCAAGGTGGGGGCGAGATGATAGAGAAGGTTAGTTTCGCCGGTACAACTTATAATGAGTTACCTTACAAGTTTGAAGCGGGCACTCCCCATATTG
>JAESQG010000031.1 GCA_016765265.1 Pseudomonadales bacterium
TTTGATGTAAAGCAACAATCGTATGATCAGGGAGTTGATATTTTGGCACTTATTTCTGATGGAGAGAATGCGGAAGACAGTGACTTCGACAATGCGCTCTTTTAGTTCAGTTAATTCATCGCATAAACCCAGAAAATACGCCGGGAAAAATCTGCCTTATCACCCGAATGGGAGCAGCCCAGGTCAAAAACAAATTGATACCATTGGTTAAAGCAGTACAAGAACAAGGACAAGTGGTTGTTTGGTCTTGCGATCCCATGCACGGTAACACCACGGTGTCCTCGTCAGGTCTAAAAACTAGAGATTTTCAAGCCATCCTCAAGGAAGTGAAAGGTTTTTTTGAAACATTGCAAAGCGTAAACGCATACCCTGGTGGCATCCATGTGGAAATGACAGGGAAAAATGTCACTGAATGTACTGGCGGCGCCCGCTCAATCTCAGAAGACGAACTCCACCAACGCTACGATACCCTGTGCGATCCNAGACTTAANGCGTCNCAAGGTTTAGAGCTTTCATTTTTAGTGGCTGAGATGATAAAACANGGGCGACAGCGAGCTTAAAATNNTTNNNTAAANCCTGTATAATTANGTCTATGCGACTGGACTATCTTATTGCACATACCACNGGGCTTTCACGAAAACAGGCTAAAAAAGCGATCGCTGATGGCCAGATTACGGTTGAAGGGATATNNCGAGTTAAGGGTAACACTCAAATAAGCCATCAGCATACGGCACTTTTTAACGGCCAAAGACTAAACATACCTCGTCCTCGCTATTTGATGCTGCACAAACCCGCTGGTTATATCTGCTCTACCCAAGACCCACAACATGAATCTGTTTTAAACCTCATCGATTTTGATGATCGGGTAGATTTGCACATTGTGGGTCGCTTGGATTTGGATACCACGGGGCTGCTCCTACTCACCAGCGATGGACAATGGTCACATAGAGTCGCATCCCCTCAAAAAAAATGCGCCAAAATTTACCAAGCGCTACTTGCCAACCCCATCACAACCACCGCCATTCAACAGCTACAATCGGGCGTCAAACTGAAAGGCGATACAAAACAAACTTTACCGGCCGTTGTAAAAACCATCAACAAGTATACTATTCAACTTGCTATAATCGAAGGTCGCTACCACCAAGTGAAACGCATGCTAGCTGCCGTTGATAACCATGTACTATCATTACACAGGATACAAGTGGGCGACATTCAGCTAGANGACCGACTCGCGGCAGGAGAATACAGACCCTTAACGCCCGCTGAAATAGAATCAATTAGATAAGCTGTCAAAAAAATAGGTCNATCAATNACATGCAAGATNTNGCCCTATCACTGATTCAGCCATACTTGATGCCCNGCNATGNTNTACCNGNTAACAGGNCTNTCCTCTGGATAGTAGATGAAAACATTNTTCAATTGCCAANCATCNTNNCCTCNNCGTCNTTGCAAGTNATGACNAATCGTTACGATTTATNTCAAGAAGCNAANCATAAAAAAATTAAGGCCGAATTTAACGATTTCGATTTCTCTGTTTTCNATAAACATGACTTTGATTTAATTGTNTATCGCGTATCAAAAGAACGACCCGTTGTGCACCANATTATTAACCAGAGCTTCCACNACCTCAAAAAAGACGGACAGCTCGTGCTCTTCGGCCACAATCAAGAAGGGATAAAAACACATATTAAAAATGCTGAAAAACGTTATGCCCAAAAAGCATCGATCAAATTAGATAATCAATTTCGCACCGCTATTTTGAGAAAAGAGGATCAAGGAGGCCAAACTCTCGATGATAAATCCTACACGTCATTGCGCGATATGCAGGACAACAATGGCTGTATTTTCCAAACAAAACCAGGGTTATTTGGTTGGAACAAGTTTGATGCCGGCAGCAAATTCCTGGCAAATAATTTAGAAACACTTCTTGGATATTCATCTCTGAGCAACGGCACTGTGCTTGACCTGGGTTGTGGCTACGGCTATCTATCTGTCATCGCTAACGCCCTGGGTGATTTTCACATCACCGCCACTGACAACAACGCAGCCGCCATCTTAGCCTGCAAACAAAACTTCCAAACCCACAATCTAAACGGACAGGTCCTTGCCAATGATTGCGGCATGGAAATAAAACAACAATTTGATGGTATTATTTGCAACCCACCATTTCATACTGGATTTAATACCTCCGAAGCACTCACCGAGAAGTTCATTAAACAAATCCACCGNTTATTAAAAAAGCAAAGCTTTGCCTTCCTAGTGTGCAATCAATTTCTACGTATTGAAGATAAAGCATCCGCTCTATTTTCAAAAATTGAATTAACCCACCGTAACAAAAGCTTCAAGCTGTTAAGATTGCAGAAGTGAAATAGACATACACAATACCTATTTGAGTGACAGCATAATTGGCTTTTGAAACACTACGTTGTAAGAATTAGTGCTTGAATATCGAGAGAGAAAGTATAAGAATTGCAGGCAGTTCTGTAACCACCAAAACGCACACAAATTTATACCTATAACAATATCTGTTGGCCTCACTCCCGCTAGTAACGCGAATGGGGATATTCCGTGGCATCAGATACCTCAATATACGATGTCGCGATGGTATATTGAGGCGCTAGATATATACAGATTTAAATTGTGTTTACCCTATCCCGTAGATGGTGCACCAATATCGACGATTCAAGGAGTTAACAAGAGATGACCGCATTAGACGATTTATCATTAAACCACATGGTGGGCAAAGACCCCTATGATATCCCTTTAGATAGCTACGATGTATCGCAACGAGAACTGTTTCGCTCCAACACTATGTGGGGGTTTTTTGACCGATTAAGAAAAGAAGACCCTGTCCACTATTGCAAGAATTCAAGATTCGGACCCTATTGGTCTATTACCAAGTTCAATGACATCATGGAAGTTGAAGGTGCCGCTGACATCTACTCATCTGAACCTACAGTCACCATTCAAGACATACCTGCTGGGCAGCCGGTCACTAATTTTATTGCCATGGATGAACCGGGCCANGGCGACCAAAGACGTACCGTNCAANGCGTCGTTGCACCTCGTAACCTAGCCCAGATGGAAGANCTTATTCGTGAGCGNGCGGGTANAATTCTCGATTCATTACCGGTNGGNGAAACCTTCAATTGGGTAGATAGGGTCTCTATTGAATTAACCGGGCAGATGTTAGCTACGTTATTTGGATTTCCTTTGGAAGATCGACGTCTATTGACTCACTGGTCAGAGTGCGCCATCGCTGACCCCGGCGCGAGCGTACCCATTCCTCAGGCCGAAAGACAACGAATTTTACAAGAGGAATGCATGCCCGCGTTCACTAAGCTGTGGGATCAACGTGTCAATGAACCTCCTCAGTTTGATTTAATATCAATGATGGCCCATGGAGAAGCCACAAAAAATATGCCCTACGAACGGCCTATGGAATTTTTGGGGAATTTGTTGTTACTGATCGTGGGCGGCAACGATACCACTCGTAATTCCATTTCTGGGAGCACATTATTTCTAAACCAATTTCCTGAACAATATAAAAAGTTACGCGAAAACCCTGAACTCGTCGCAACTATGGTCCCGGAAATTATTCGTTTCCAAACTCCACTTTCACACATGCGCCGAATAGCGACCAAAGACACCACTCTCGGTGGAAAACAAATAAAGGCTGGAGATAAAGTGGTAATGTGGTACGTGTCCGGCAATCGCGATGATGAAGTTATCGACAAGCCCTATGAGTTCATTATTGATCGTGACCGACCCCGCCATCATCTTTCCTTCGGCATGGGAATACATCGCTGTATGGGCAACAGACTTGCAGAAATGCAATTAAGAGTGGTCTGGGAAGAAATATTAAAACGGTTTGAAAAAGTGGAAGTGATGGGCGATCCCGTCAGAACGAATTCAAACATTATTAAAGGATATTCTCAGATGCCGGTCCAGGTTCATCCCCATTAAACAGTTCATCCCCATTAAACAATCGTTACCGCTAAAATAACTGAGGTTTGGATCATCCAAACCTCAGTTAACATCTAAATCGCTTTATCCCATCGCTTCACATCTACTAAGCCAACAGAATACCGACTGTTAACTGTTAACTTCCAGAAACACGCCGGTCAACACCTTCCCAGAAGGGTTCACGCAGATTTTTCCGCATTATCTTGCCAACCGGGCTTAAGGGCAGTGGAGTTTGGGTGAACGTAACAGCCGACGGCTTCTTATAGGAGCCCAATTTTTCTGAGCAAAGTGTTATGACCTCAGCTTCGGTGACCTTAGCCCCTTCCGCCACCACGCACACTGCATGAGGCGTTTCTCCCCACTTAACATCGGGCACTCCAAATACGGCCACCTCAATAATCTCAGGAATATCACTAATCACATTTTCTAATTCCATGGGCCAAATATTGTAGCCGCCAGAAATGATCATGTCGTCTGCCCGATCAACTATGTAGAGATAACCATTATCGTCCATCCGCCCAAGGTCTCCGGTCTTCACCCAACCGTCAACTATCCTTTCTGCAGTGGCTTCCTCATTATTCCAAAAGCCCGTCATTTGGCCGTCAGATTTCGCTACTATTTCCCCTACCTCACCCCGTGGCAGCGGTTTATTATCCTCATCCCAGATAGCCACTTGAGCAAAGGCAGGCGCTAATCCACAAGCTCGTAAAGGGACGGAGCCTTCAACTTCAGCAAACCATTGTTTCGGCCCCATAAAAGCCACGGGTACAACTTCAGTCTGACCATAAGCTTGGTACAAGGTATCACCAAAAATATCTCTAGCAGCAAGTGCTGTTGAGTCTGCAATGGGGGCCGCACCAATTAGCAGACATTTTAGTTTACTCCAATCACGCTTGTCGGCACCGCCTCCTCTCACCACCGCATTCACCATAGTGGGCACCATAAATGAATAAGCGATTCCTTCTCTTTCCATCAGGTCAATAGTCTCCTCGGCATCAAAGTGATCCACCATGACATTGCAACCACCACTCAACCATACAGGCATATATTGATAGCCCGAGCCATGAGAAATAGGTCCGATGTGCAGACACTTATCTCCGGGTTCCACCGGCAAAAGATTGTAAAACCAATCTCTGCCCGCGTTTAACCAGGACCGATGCGTATACGACACCCCTTTCGAAGGTCCCGTGGTACCACCTGTGTGTCGAATAATAAAAACATCGTCCGGATCTATTTGAATATCCGGCTCTACATTTGATTGTGACGCCAACCATGATTCATAATTATCATCTCTGACAAATATGGTTTGAAGATCGGGTAGCTGATCCTGCAACTGATCAACCTCATGGGCGTAATTTGCACTCACCATCAACACACGACAATTCGTGTGGCCTAGCATATGAGTATGGGCCTCAACGCTATTACGGGCGTATAGTGGCACTCTTACTAAATTCGCAATTGCACAACCGTTATAAAAATCGGCCGCTTCAATTGAATTATCTTCAAGCACGCCCACCCGATCCCCAGGCTTCAACCCCATCGCAAATAATCCATTTGCTAGACGGATTCCGCGGTCCCAAGCTTCGGCAAAAGTTAACCGTCTATCGCCGTGACTGATCGCATCAAGACTCGCATAGTCCAATGCCGCCCGTTTCATTAGAGTTCGAACATCCATCTCCTTACCTCCTAATTAGTCCTATTAATATATCGGTGAGTTTATACTACCCGTTTTAAAACAGAATGCGAAGTTCGCGCCTCGGGGGGCAATTCCATGGTACTACGTCAAAGCATACCAATATTTGAGAAACCGTAATTGAATAAGGTATAAGGCCCGTTTCAATTTGACTCTAAAGAGCCACTCACTAATATCCGAGCAGCAGGAGAGATACATTGTTTTTTAAGCCGTTATTGTTTACCTTTACCCTGCTTTCTTGGAAGCGCTTAAACTGAGTCACATCGTTAGATTAGATTTCTAGCGAACACATATGAGTGAATAATTATGCACAGATTCTCACACCAACTTGGTACGTCGGTTTTCTTCGGTGCTTTACTTAGCAGCGCTATGATCATTGGCGGCTGTTCAAGTGAAAAATCCTCAGATAACGACATGAAGGCTGCTACCACGGATGCCACAGCAACCGAAATGGCCGATAGTACGGCGAAAGCTGTACCTAAAATGGACTCAATAACAAGCAAGCGTATCGTTAGTGCTGATGAAGAGCCACAAAACTGGCTTTCTCATGGCCGAACTTATTCGGAACAACGTTATAGCCCTCTGGATAAAGTTAACGATTCCAACGCCGCTGAGCTCGGCCTCGCCTGGTATTACGACATCCCTATCAAACGCGGCATGGAGGCAACCTCCTTAGTGATAGATGGCCGACTTTATACGACTTCAGGCTGGTCGAATGTCTACGCATTAGATGCAAAAACGGGCAAAGAATTATGGACTTTCGATCCACAAGTTCCCCGCGAATGGGGGCGTTACGCCTGCTGTGACGTGGTAAACCGGGGCGTCGCTGCCTGGGGCGACAATCTGTATTTAGGTACAATAGATGGCCGATTGATCGCTATTGACGCAGGATCGGGCAAGGAAGTGTGGTCCACCCTGACCATAGACCCAAGCAACCCCTACACAATTACAGGAGCACCTCGAATCATCGATGGCAAAGTCATTATCGGTAATGGTGGTGCAGAACTCGGCGTCAGGGGCTACGTGACGGCTTATGATGCTGACACGGGAAAGGAGCTATGGCGTTTTTATACCGTCCCGGGAAACCCCGCTGACGGATTCGAAGACGACACCCAAAAAATGGCAGCCGAAACCTGGAAAGGCGAATGGTGGAAGTCTGGGGGTGGCGGCACAGTTTGGGATGCGATGGCCTATGACCCCGAGCTTGATCTTTTATACATCGGTGTTGGTAACGGCACACCCTGGGACCGCGACATTCGCAGCCCCGGTGGAGGCGACAATCTATTTCTGTCTTCGGTAGTCGCCCTAAAAGCGGACACCGGCAAATACGCTTGGCATTACCAAACAACGCCAGGTGATAGCTGGGATTACACTGCGACTCAATCCATTGTCTTAGCTGACTTAGAAATTGACGGCACTCAGCGCAAGGTACTAATGCAGGCACCGAAGAATGGCTATTTTTATGTCATTGATCGCAAAACAGGTGAACTGATTTCCGCTAACAACTATGTCCCCGTCAACTGGTCAACAGGGGTCGACTTAAGCTCCGGCAGACCGAACGAAGTCGCTGCCGCTCGTTACCCCGATCCCGACAAGCCCTTTCTCCAATTTCCTTCACCTTTTGGCGGACATAACTGCATCCTATGTCCTACAGCCCAAAAACAGGCCTTGTTTACATACCCGCTCAGGAGCTACCGTTTGTATACGGGAAAGATGTTAACTACGAATACCAACACGGCCGGTGGAACTTAGGCGTTGACTTCTCACTCGCAGCGTCACCAGAAGACCCCAAAGCGCTCAAGCAAATCGCTGCAATGATTAAAGGTCGCCTCCTCGCCTGGGACCCCAAAACAAATAAACGTGCATTCGCAATCGAGCATCCCGGCCCGTGGAATGGCGGCATATTATCAACAGCCGGTAACCTTATCTTTCAAGGCAATATTGCCGGGGAGTTTGTCGCCTATCGCGCTGACAACGGCGAAAAGCTTTGGTCCATGGACTCTCAAGCTGGCGTAGTCTCGGGCCCCGTAAGCTACTCAGTGGATGGCGAGCAATATATCTCGGTAACTGTTGGTTGGGGCACTGCATTCGGATTAATAGCGGCTCAAAAAAACCCCCTAAGCCGAGTACTAAGCTTTAAATTGGGAGGCACGGAAAACCTACCCGCAGCAACACTCCCCACATTAAATATTCCTGCACCCGCCCCCTCCACCGCTAGTCAAGAACAAATAGAACTAGGCCATAAGATTTATCATCAGAACTGTTTTATGTGTCATGGTGACAGCGCAAAATCCGGGGGATTGGTATCAGATCTTCGCGCCTCGAGCCATAGAGACTCTATGGCTCTATGGAACAATGTCGTGAGAGAAGGTGCTATGGCTATGCTGGGCATGCCGAATTTTTCTGACATCCTCACCATAGAGAAAACTGAAGCCGTGCGCCAGTACGTCATTGAGCGAGCAAGAGCAGCTCAGCCTACGTCAGCATCATCTCCAACAACAAACTAATACTGTCTATCCTCATAGATCCACCCACACAGTGAAGAACACCTCTACATTCTTCACTGTGCATCTATTTATAGGTTATCAATTATTTATAGGTTATCAGTACCTTTTTTTTGTGGACCATCCGTAACCTGTTGAGCTTTGTCTGAAGCAATTCGATACCAGCCAGGCTCATCTTCTGCTAAATCGACCTTGTCCTCATGACGAATTACATACGGCATTGTACCGGTAGATTCATAATAGGTACGCGCCATCAGTTCTCCCATAATTCCTGTAGTAAAAAACTGGATTGCTACAACAACGAATAAGACACCAATAATCAATGACGGTCTACTTCCAATATCTTCGCCCAGAGCAAACTTTACGAAGGCAAGATACACTAGCAGTAAACCGCCTAGACTGCCAAAAGCCAACCCAATACGACCGAAAAAATGCGCTGGTTTGGCCTTAAAACCCATAAAGAAATAAACAGAAAACAAATCAAGGAGCACGCGGTAGACGCGTGAAAGTCCATATTTCGATTCGCCAAATTGACGCGCATTATGATTAACAACTTCTTCTTTTATCCGCGCAGGGGATGTGTATGACGCAACCCAAGCAGGAATAAAACGATGCATCTCACCGTAGAGGCGAATATTCCTGAGTACACTCGTTCGATATACCTTTAAGGTGCAGCCATAATCATGCATTCGCACGCCGGAGAATACACCGATAATATAATTAGCAATACGAGAGGGGATTTTTCTAACCCACAAGTTATCTTTTCGGTTTTTACGCCACCCCACGAGAAGATCGAGATCTTCGTCCAACAATCGTTTAACTAATCTAGGGATATCGTTGGGATCGTTTTGTAAATCGCCATCCAATGTGACCAACACACACCCTCGCGCCGTATCGATACCGGCTTGCATCGCCGCGGTTTGACCAAAGTTGCGCTGCAATTCCACGATTCGCACATGCTCTCCGTAGGTGTCACTTATTTCCTTGAGGCGCATCAACGTTCTATCTGAGCTACCATCGTCAACATAAATCAATTCCCACGGGTGGGGATAATTAGAAAGAGCGTTTTGAATGGCCTCGGTCATAGGTCGAACATTATCTTCTTCGTTGTACATTGGCACAACTACTGAAAGTGTGTGGACATCAATTTCTGATTGCTGCTGCATTGAATTACCATTATATGAGTGAAAAGACGAACCAATATAAATAACAGCCAACAAAAAAACAAGCTACGCCAGGTCAATTATGGCGCTTAATGATGTAATTCTCTAAGCGGAATGCTTATAACACCACCGAGAAGTGTGTTCCCTAACAAGAATAAGTGCACATTGACTGCTCCTGTAATCGCTTGCTTCTGCTCAACTGCAAACGGCAAGAGAGCAGCAACAATTCCGGCCTCATAGGTCCCTAAACCCCCAATACCATGAACGGGTAAGATGCTGGTCAACTCACCACCAATAACGCCGAAAAGCCCTTCAATAAAGGGACAGTCGACAAATATTAGCAATACCCAAACAAAAGCCAATAATTTAAAACTCCAACTTAAGATGGTGGCTATCCAACAAGTCAAAAAATGTTTTGATGATTTAGGCAGACCGGGCTCTAATTTATTGGCCATGTCCCGCATAAAACCCAACAATTTAGAGGATGTATCCCATTGCATCATCCACTTTACACCGGTATTTACTAAGGTATAGAGCAGCCCAGAACAGAGTAACCATAGGGCTATAAAAACAGCTAAATAACCAAGCCCAAATCGGAAATAGATTATCGAGCCCCCTGCTATACCCAGCAGCATATAAAAATCCAACAACCTAAACCACAGCAGTGCCGCCACTGAAGTGATTAGAGGAGTCTGGAAATAGGAACGCATCAACAGGGGAAAGCTCACTTCACCGGTTCGCATGGGAAGTATATTATTGAGAAAATTATGCTGCAGCATCAGCTTAGTGCAAATAAGAAATCGCCCATTTATCTGTTGCTCGAAATAATAATAAAGCCGGGCGCTCCGCGCGATGTAGCTCATAAACACAAACATCACTGCCACTAAAACCGAAACCGGGGAAGCCTTTGACCACTGAGTCAACAGTTTAGCCCACCCTACATAGTGCTCGACAAAAATAAGGAACACCACGGCAATGACAATACTGACCAATAACTTAATGATAGGTTTAATTGATTTCACTAGCGATTCTCAGGTGAATTGCGGCACTCTACCGAGTATTCAAGTGTAGGTCTAGAGCTAGCTATCTTGCTCATTACGAGCAAGATAGCTAGCATTCATCGCTTATTCAAAATAATTATGGAGATCTTACAGTGAGATGGCTCGTTGAGAAAAAAAATCAACCATTGCCCCATCTGCAAGTGCTGATACTTGCTTTAATTTTCATCAGCTTAATCTCTCTTTTATATTTACCCTACTTGGGGGAGGGAATCTTCGTCCACGAAGAGCCTAGACGCGCACTGATTGCTCGAACCATGATGGATAGTGGAAACTACCTTGTACCTATGCTCAAGAACGAAATCTATACCGCTAAACCTCCGTTATACAACTGGATAATCGTTCTGTCCGCTCGACTATTTGGAAGTCTCACTGAGTTCTCTGCTCGATTTAGTTCCGTTCTCAGCCTAGGGGCGTTAACCGTATTTATGTTAGTAGTAATGAGGCATTTCCTGAGCTTACCAGGAGTGCTCATGTTAGGCAGTGGGCTAGTGTTGACTCCCGAAATCATGGCGAAAGCGCCGCTTAACGAAATTGATTTGGTTTTTACTTTTTTGACCACTGCATCTCTTTGGGCTTGGTTCCTCTTTTACACGCGTAAGAAAAAAGGCCTCGCCTTATGGTTTATTCCCTGTTTAATAGTTGCATTTTCGTTCCTGGCTAAGCGAGAACCGGCCATTATTTTTTTCTATTTCTCTATCACTGGATTCCTGCTCTACAAAAAAGATCTGAAAGAACTTGTGTCCATAGGCCATATTGCATCTGCAATAACCTTGCTCGGCATCATCGGCGTTTGGCTGTGGGCAATGGTAGAAGTCGTTGGCGTTTATGCCTTCCTGCAAAATATGCAAACCGAAGTCATACAACGCGATGTTGGCGGATCCCTTTCTAAACACCTGATCCACCTATTGCATTACCCGCTTGAGCTTATGCTGGCTATGCTGCCTTACTCATTGCTACCTATTCTACTGATTTCATCCACAGTGAGATCAAAACTTTATTCTCGCTACGGCGACTTAGTTGTGTTTGCAGGAATGACGGTTCTTATCAATTTGCCCATTTACCTTATGCGGGAGGGCACTGCTGTCCGATATTTTTTGCCTATGTTCCCCACGTTACTTGTTCTGTGTGCTGCATTATTTGAAATGACATTGGATGTTGAAAATGATGACTCTAAAATCTATAGCAACTATTGGACTAAGTTGATAAAAGTCTTTGCCGGCATAACCGTGGTTTTTGTTGTCATACTTGTTGCCAACGAACTCCGGCAGTACTGGGAGAAAGGGCCTAGCCCAGTGTTACCGCAGTGGCTTAGCTCGACCATTATCTTGTTCCTAATTGGGATAATTTTTTGGAGTATTCGCTCCTTGAAACTCTTTCCTTATGCTGCCGCGTTACCCTTGTTTATGGTATTCGGATTATTGCTCCGCTTGACACATTATGAGGTACTACTTCCTCGTCATTTAGAGAATCTTGAAAAAGACCGGAATGTTCCACAATTTGTGCAGTGGATAAAAGGACATTTACCGAATGATAGTTATCCCATAATAGAGATTGGGTTTGTTCCCCGCGATGTCTGGTATTATTTGGGAGAGCACACGATTGTGACAGAGAAAAAAGCCCACGAAGATAATTTACAACAAGAATACGCCATAGCGTATGAACATACTGTTACCGAAAGAAATATTGATCATTGGAACGAACTATACCGTATACCCTACAGAGGTAAGGTCCTCGTCTTCGGCAAACTCACCAACCAATAGCGGAACAACGCTATGTTGTACCCCTTTCGCATTCTATGTCCCGTTAATGTCCCGTTAGTGTTGAATATCTTTCTTGCGACGATCAATATCCTCTCCGGTAGCCACAAGGCCAATAGGATCTTGATGAATTAAAATATCGCTTTCGGGGAATTCCGCTAACAGCGCATGTTCCACAGCATCAGCCACCTCATGGGCATCAATAAGCGGCATATGATCTTCAAGCTCGAGATGGAGTTGAATAAAAGTATCTTTCCCCGATTGGCGTGTTCGCACATCGTGCACACCCAAAATCCCATCATTCTGAAGTGCAATACCATAGATTTTCTCAATCTCGGCGCGATCCAGTTCTCTGTCCATCAACATATTCACTGCGCCTCTTCCAATCCCCAACGCCTGATAAAGAATATAGACCCCGACCGCAACCCCCATAAATATATCCACTTGGATGAAACCTAACTGCGCAATACCCAACGCTATTAATACGCTGAAGTTAGTCAGTAAATCCGTAAGGTAATGCAATGAATCGGCTTTGATAATGGTGGACTGCGTTTTTTTGATAACGTAACGCTGAACCAATACCAAAAATGAAGTAAGGACCATAGAGACAATCATTACCGAAATACCCAAATCGAGATTCTTAATCGCAACCGGTGTAATAAAACGCTCCAGAGCCTGAAAAATCAAAAACAGCGCGGAACCACATATGAAAGCCGATTGAGCAAGCGCTGCCAATGGCTCTGCTTTTCCATGACCAAAACGATGCTCGGCATCTGGAGGCATCAAAGCAATACGCACGGCAAACAAGTTCACCAGGGAGGCACCGATATCCATCACGGAATCCACGAGGGAAGCGGTCACGCTCACAGAGCTAGTCATATAAACAGCAACCACTTTCATCAGCACCAATATCACCGCTGTTAAAACGGAAGCATTGACTGCTAATTTTAGTAACCCTGCGTGATCAAGGGGTTTAACCATGGGTGTTGTGAGCCTTTACTTTAGATATAAACTGCGGCGCGATTCTACCACTCTAACCTGATAATCTACCACTCTAAGCTGATAAATTTAACAGCACAAAACCAAGAAGCAACAATACAAATAAACAATATTGCCTCAGCCTAATCACTACTCTCTAAGCTCTACTCACACACAGAACAAAAACCGGACTAAATTCATTTTTGGGGTGCTGTAATAAAAAAGCTCTCCACATAGTCTGCGAGTCGCCCCATTTGGTCATCTTCTAGAGTTCTGAATACTTTATTTATAACCATTTTAGAGGTGCTACGACCGGCTTCCAAACCGGTGTTTGTTACTTTTTTTGCCACGAAATTCATTTTTAACATACCAATGGGAGTTTCAGCATAACCCACCATAGCGGCATCGTTGACCTCCAGCATGAGCTCCGTTAAAGAGCCGGAATGTTGGAAGTTGCCTTTACGTATTTCACCAATATCATGCATCAAATTGTCATAAAGTGAATCTTCTATGGGACAGACAATACTGGCCTTGCCATTACTCGCATCGGTGGCACGTATAAAAGTACTGTCTATGTATTCGATAACGGGGTAAAGCTCATCATTGGTTCTTTTTTTATACAACTGTTTTATTAGCATATTAGCTGTAGCACTGAGAGTGTTCGCTCCACCTCTCACAATCTTCGTCCCCATGGGGCCCAGTTGCACAGCTTCGCAGGTATCCAGAAAAAATTGATCAAGCATCTCCACGACGAACTTTGACATAACAAGGTTCATCTGACCTATCTGACTTTCCTTAATGCGGGCTTGACTATTTTTGATTAGTAACTCGGTATCATCCCGTAATCCATCGGATGCATGAAACGCTAAATAAGAAACCGTAGACATCACCTACCCCTCCATTTTAGTATTTTATGATTAGTCACCTAACGCACCAATCACAAGTTCCAAAAAACTGTTAAAACCAAAAAGGTGTTAAAACCAAAAAGGTGTTAAAACCAAAAAGCAGTTAAAAATAGACGGAGCAATACACCGATAAATTCAACAAAAATAGATTCCTTCGCTCCCTAACTTCCCCTATCCATCACAAACTAATTAATTCTCATTCACTCTTGGCACAGGCATATCATGAGATAAACCGGTACCACTCTCATCTACATCCTCATGTACATCCTCATCTACATCGTTACTAGCAACTTCTTCCGCTAGATCCACCGGTAATTGCTCTTGCACTTCAGGCACAATGATCTCCAGCTGTACTCGACCCTTTTGATTGGCTTCCACTTCAAGCACCGACCCTCTCACCCAAATATCCTTAGAATTGGCCTCAATGAGTTCATTTAATGCTTGATCGTAATGCAGTAAATTAACAACAACAGCGGGATTGCGACCATCCACCCATTCTTTCGACTTACTAAGGTAATAACCATCTTGGTTGCGGATTACAAATCGCTGAGTCATACATTATCTCCCGTATAAACAGTATTTATTCTAAGCCATTAAAGCGGTTTTTTACCAGTACACGGGGATTTTTTCTGTTATTTTAATCTCTTCCGCTCCGATTTTTGTACCATATGCAAAAATTTCTACACCTGACGCCACCGCATCCCTTAAAGTTTGACCGTATACGGGATCGATTTCATCCGCCGGTCGCACCTCGCTTATACCCGTGTGTTGCACGCAAAACATTAAAACAGCTCGATCACCTTGCTGTTTTTGAGCCATCAGTTCTCGCAGATGCTTACTGCCCCGCGTAGTCACTGCATCGGGAAATGCACCTAAACCTTCGCCCATTCCTAAGGTGACACTTTTCACTTCCACATAACATCGCATATCCCCAGTTTGTAATAAAAAATCAATACGACTGCGTTCTTCGCCGTACTTCACTTCCGCTTTCAAACTGTCATATCCCTGCAACTCCTTGATGACTCCAGCCTCAATCGCTTCTGCCACCAAGCCATTGGCTCTGTGGGTATTGATACCTGCACGATAATCTTTCATGGCATTACCCACCGCCACATGCTCCCATGTACAAGGATATTTGCGTTTGGGATTATCACTAGTGGAATACCACACCTTTCTACCGGGTTCCGCGCAATTTTTCATTGAGCCTGTATTAGGACAATGAATCGTCACGATCTCACCATTGGGCAACTGTATGTCCGCTAAAAAGCGCTTGTAACGTTTTATCAATGTTGCTTCTTGCAGTGGAGGAGAAAACTTCATAGTTAAGAACAACTCTTATTTATAAGAAAATTCCTGCTATTAAACAAAAATATCAATACGCAATGCGATTAAAGTGAAGAAATAAAATGCTCGATTCGGCTAACGGCTTCTTGCAAGCGCGGAACAGTGGTCGTGTAAGCAAAACGCACATAGCGGCTAGCATTGACAACCCCAAAATCAATGCCCGGTGTAATGGCGACACCAGTCTTCTCCAACAGATCGATACAAAACTGATAGCTATCCTGCGAAAATGCACTGATATCAGCATAGATATAAAAAGCGCCTTGACTGGGCGCAGGAATAACAAAACCGAGGGACGTTAAGGCTGGCTCTAAATAATCTCGACGCAGTTTAAATTCATCCCGACGATTTTCAAGCTCGGCTAAAGATTCAGATCCTAGTGATGCCATCGCTCCGTACTGTGCCACCGTGGGCGGCGCTAAAAACATATTTTGACATAACTTTTCCAGTCCAGGCACAGCACTCTCTGGGGCAATGATCCAACCGATACGCCAGCCAGTCATACCAAAATATTTGGAAAAACTATTAATGGCAAAAGCTTCATCACTGAATTGCAACACGGTGGGCAGTGAACCGTCATAGGCTAATCCATGATATATCTCATCCACAATTAAGATACCTTCCAGCGACGACACTGTATTAGCAATGGCAACCAAAGCGTCTTCACTCACCACGGTGCCTGTAGGGTTAGAGGGGCTCGCCATGAGAACTGCACGGGTACTTGCATCCCAATTAGCCCTAATAATTTCACTACTGAATTGAAACTGTTCTTTAGCGCTCACTGCTATGGATTTAGCAATGCCACCGTACAGGGTGACAAAATGTCGATTGCACGGATATCCCGGGTCCGTGAGCAACACCTTTTCACCCGGATTCACCAGCAGAGCAATCACTGCCTGTAGCCCTCCGGAAGAGCCGGGGGTCACTACCACTCTATAAGGGTCCAACTTCACCCCATAACGTTGGTCGTAGAACGAAGCAATTTTATTTTTAAGCTCAGGTAGGCCAGTAGCAGGAGTGTAATGAGTAAGGCCAGAAGCCATCGCATCAACACCTGCCTTTATGGCCGCTGCAGGGGAGGGGAAATCCGGCTCCCCCACCTCCAAATGAATAACATCTACCCCTTCTGCTTCAAGCTCCTTGGCCCTGCCCAACAAAGCCATTACATAAAACGGTTCAATACTTTGCATGCGATTAGCTAATTTCACCAAATCCCCTCAACATTCAATATCTTACTCAATTGTTTATTTTTCACAGAGTTTACCTGGGTTTTAATTTAAAATATCGGCAATATTTTATACGCAGTTTCGAATTTGTGGCTATTCTTAACGAATATTTTCTGCTTCCATCTCACATTTTTCATTCAATATCGGAGAATTGAGGGGTGGATCTTCACTAAAACATTTGCGATCTGCTCGGGTTCTTGGTAAACATGCTCGCCTAATATGGAAGTGAGGCCGAATAATGGCAACAGCAAAGAAAGCAACTGATACAAATCAGACTGCAAAGAAAAAAAGTGCAAAAAACAGTCAGAAAGCCCGATCGAATAAATCGGAGGCTGTTCTGTGGGGTTACGAGCCTTACAAGGAGAAAAAGGGCGAAGAGTACATGACTGGGGCTCAGCCCGAACATTTCAAGAACATCCTAGAAGCTTGGAAATTACAGCTCATGAAAGAGGTGGATCGTACTGTACATCACATGCAGGATGAGTCAGCAAACTTACCTGATCCCGCGGATAGGGCTACCCAAGAAGAAGAGTTTAGTCTCGAACTCAGAACAAGAGATAGAGAACGGAAATTAATTAAAAAGATCGAGAAAACGATAAAGAATCTAGAAAATGAAGATTACGGCTACTGTGACGCCTGCGGTGTCGAAATCGGAATACGTCGCCTTGAGGCACGCCCCACCGCCACCTTGTGCATCGATTGCAAAACCTTGGATGAAATCAAAGAAAAACAAACTCGAGGCTAAATCTGCCTGTTGCGAATGAATACGCATTCACCTCGTTACATTGGTCGTTTTGCCCCGTCTCCCACGGGACCGTTACACCTGGGGTCAATGCTGACGGCTCTCGCCAGCTATCTAGATGCAAAATCAAACAAAGGGTTATGGCTGGTTCGCATCGACGACCTAGACCCTCCTCGGGCAGCCAACGGTGCTTGCGGGCAGATTCTTAATACCTTAGAAAGATTTCAATTGAACTGGGATGACGAAGTGGTTTATCAGAGCCAACGTCATAGCCACTACCAAGATTATCTGCAGCGCTGTATCGCGTTAAAACTGGCATACCGCTGCACCTGCTCAAGAAATAAAATTATTGCCGCAGGCGGTATTTATGCCGGAACCTGCCTAACCAGCCCTCCCCCCAGAGATGAAAAAACCTACGCTATCAGGATAAAGTCGCCCAAAACCCCCATCAAGTTCAAGGATCAGTGCCAAGGCGAAGTTAAGCAACACATTCCCTCGACAGTAGGGGATTTTATTATCAAACGTAAAGATGGCTTGTACGCATACCATCTAGCCTGCGCGGTGGATGACCATCTGCAGGGCATTACCCATATTGTGCGCGGCAGAGACCTAATGGACAGCACCCCTAGACAAATTTATTTGCAGCAAGTCTTAGGTTTTTCAACACCAAGCTACCTTCATCTTCCTGTAGTGGTGAACTCTAAAGGTCAGAAATTAAGCAAACAAACCCACGCACCTAACGTGGCCCAGCTACCCGTTAAGGACACACTTTATCACTTATTATTTGCTCTGGGATTGACGCCACCCGAATCGATCAAGGATAACATCGGTCTGATGCTGGATTGGGGTATCGATCACTGGCGATCCCGCGACACAATCAACAAGCAGTCAATTATCGAATCCAGCCTAAACTTCTAAAAACACCAGCGGGATCTCGAAAATACAGGTAATTTCCTAGGATGGCTTTTATAATCCAAGAAACCAAAGCAGAATCAACTGNAACCCTAATTCAAAAAAAGTAGACATATGTATAACGATCGACTCGTATTGATTTTTATCATTGGCGGATTCTTTGTGTCTCCCGTCATTATGGAATGGGTCAGCGAAGGAGGTACAGCTTGGTATCGCCCCTATCTCGCCTGGGCGGCGATCATTGGCATCGTAGTTTGGATCACCCGAAGCAGGGATTTAGATGGCTTTTAGTCTCACTCAATTATTCTCTTTCGGCTTTGGATACTTGGTTCTTCTGTTTCTTATTGCGTACATTACCGAGCGAGGTTACATCCCCGCGAAAATCGTTCGCCATCCCATTATTTATGTCCTTTCTATTGGGGTGTATGCCAGTGCTTGGGCGATCTACGGCAGCGTGGGGTTCGCCTACCAATACGGCTACAATTTTTTAACTTACTATCTAGGTTTATCGGGGGCTTTTTTATTAGCGCCTATTTTTCTCGCGCCAATATTGCGTCTATCACAAACCTACCAATTAGGTTCATTGGCCGATCTCCTCGCCTATCGATATCGAAGTCAATGGGCTGGCTCTATTGTCACCATCATTATGATGTTAGGTGTTATGCCGTTATTAGCTCTGCAAATTCAAGCGGTAGCTGATTCCGTCCATATTCTCAATCAACAAAAAACCCAAGCCACTTTCGCTTTTGTGTTTGTGATATTCATCACGATGTTTGCCGTACTCTTTGGCGCAAGACATTTCACCGCAAGAGAGAAGCATGAAGGACTGGTTGTGGCCATCGCTTTTGAATCACTAGTGAAAATTGCAGCTATCGGTATTATTGCGTGGTTCTCCGTGTACGAAGTGTTTGGGAGTTACGAAGGCTTAGAAAGCTGGCTAGTAGACCGACCCCAAGCTCTAGACCTGCTTTACGCCCCCCTAGACCAAGGTCCATGGCGTAGCCTAATCCTTGCCTTCTTCGCTGCAGCCGTGGTGATGCCCCACGTATTCCACATGGCTTTTACCGAAAACCTTAATCCCAGGGCACTAATGACCGCTAGCTGGGGTGTTCCCCTGTATTTGTTTCTTTGTGCTTTGGCGGTACCTCTCATACTGTGGGCAGCGCTAAAAGTGGAAGCCCCCACCGATCCAGAATACTTTACATTAGGCTTGGCTATTGCCACGAACTCCCCAAAACTGGCCATCGTTATTTTTATCGCAGGTATCTCCGCAGCCAGCGGGATAATGATTGTGACCACATTAGCCTTAGCCGCCATGGTACAGAATCATTTAGTGCTACCTCTATACCAGCCCAGTGCAGAGCAAAATATTTATACCTGGCTACTATGGACCCGTCGCATACTCATCGCCACCATACTTGCTATCAGTTATCTGTTTTATCAGGCTCTGGATGGCGCACATGATCTTTCAGAATTAGGCTTGCTCGCTTTCGTGGCCACCCTCCAATTTACACCGGGGTTAATGGGCGTTATGTTTTGGCCAGGAGCCAATCGCAATGGTTTTATTGCGGGCCTCCTTGTTGGCTTTTTCATTTGGCTATTCGGCATGTTGCTCCCGGTTCTTGCTAGCGTTGAGGCTCTAGGGCTGAGCATTTTTGATCTCGGTTTTAGCCCGACGGTGGATAACTGGCAAGGCCCCTCGATGCTGGCCACACTATTAAATAGTATTATATTTGTAATCGTTTCTGTTTTGACAAAACAATCACCCGCAGAAAAAGCAGCAGCAGCCACCTGTACCGTAGATAACTTACGCCGGCCTTACCGTTGGGAAATCTCCGCCAGTAGCATAAAGGAATTTGTAACTCAATTAGCCCAGCCATTAGGATTACAAACAGCCAAAAGAGAAGTGGAGCTTGCGTTAAAAGATTTAGCAATGAGCCCGGTAGAAATGCGGCCGTTCGAGCTACGTCGCTTGAGAGACAGATTAGAAACCAATTTATCCGGGCTACTTGGCCCCTCGGTTGCCCAAGAAATCATTGACCAATACCTTCCCTACAAAACCCACAGTGAACAAGCTGGCACTGAAGACATTCATTTTATTGAAAATAGGCTAGAAGAGTACCGAGATAAGCTGACCGGCCTAGCCGCAGAACTTGACCATTTACGCCGTTTCCATCGACAAACACTTCAAGATTTACCAATGGGGGTATGCTCATTAGGGCATGACAACGAAATCCTTGGCTGGAACAAAGCTATCGAAAATCTCACCGGCATAGCGGCCAATGAAGTTATGGGATCAAACATAGACAGTATTGATAAGCCCTGGCGTCAACTTATCCTCGATTTTGTTGACGGCAATACCTTGCTACACCTACAGAAAGAGATCGAAATTAAGGGTGCTAGCCGGTGGATAAGCCTGCATAAAGCCGCTGTTGATCTTAAGGCTGAATCGAATACAGATCATCCCAATGCCGATCAATCCAGCACAAACAGTTCAGGTTCCTCTGCTACCGAACCCCCTACAAATAGAGGCCGCCTAGTGGTGGTGATAGAAGATGTCACCGAGATTCAACTGTTAGAAGCCAAATTGACACACAGTGAACGTCTGGCCTCCATCGGACGACTGGCCGCAGGAGTCGCTCACGAAATTGGTAATCCTATCACTGGTATTGATTGCCTCGCGCAGGAACTTAGAGCGGAAACAAATGATAACGACGTTTCGGTGATGGCAGAGCAAATTCTGGGACAGACCAAAAGAGTCACCCGGATAGTTCAATCATTAATGAGTTTTTCTCGCTCAGGCACCCACAATCAGCAAGAGTACGAGGCCGTCAATGTGGCTTTGTGTGTTCAGGAGTCTATGGACTTGGTTTTACTCGCTCCCAACGCTAATGAGTTGATTTTCGAAAATCATTGTTCCAGTCAATTATATACTTTCGGAGATCCACAGCGATTGATGCAAATATTCATTAATCTCCTCACCAACGCCAGAGATGCATCGTCACTAGGCGATACTATATCGGTGACAGATAGTCATACGGAGCAGACCGTCGACATTCACTTCACTGATCACGGCTGCGGCATACCAAAAGACGTTCAAGAGAAAATATTTGAGCCTTTCGTGACCACCAAAGATCCCGGTAAAGGGACGGGGTTAGGTCTCGCACTGGTCTACAGTATCGTCAAAGATCATTACGGACAGATAAGTATAACCTCCCCTCTACATCATCCCACCGAACCAGATCACGAGACCTTAGCAAGCGACTCGCTGACTGCGTCAACAGAGGATGCAGCGACACAAGACCCGGCTACAGAAACCTCGGTAACAAAAGAACACAACTTACAAACGATTGATAATTCATCTTATGTAACCAAAATCAACACTAACAAGGGGACGAAGGTAACAATTACTCTACCGAGATGTTACCCTGGGAACGAAAGTAGCAGTCCTTAACATCAACCCTTTAGCTAAGACGAGAATAGATAATTCATGAATCGAGTTTTGGTTGTAGAAGATGAAAGCATTATTCGCGCAGCTCTCAAGAGACTATTAGAGCGCAATGATTATCAGGTAAGTGAAGCCGGCTCGGTAGGTGAAGCACTGACCAATCATACAATATCCGACTTTGACCTCATCATCACCGATCTGCGACTTCCTGGCGAACCTGGCACCGCCTTGATTAAACAAGCAGGGGATGTCCCCGTACTACTCATGACCAGCTATGCCAGCCTTAAATCAGCGGTTGATTCTATGAAAATGGGCGCCGTAGATTATATCGCGAAGCCCTTTGATCATGACGAAATGCTCGCCGCTGTTAGCCGCATTATTACGGAACGGCAACAACCTGTTGATACCTCGGAGCAAGCCATATTAGATGCGGCACAGCCACTGGAGAAACATACCAGTAACGGCGATATGATCGGTCAATGCGCTGAGATGAAGGAGCTATATCGACGTATCGCGAAAGTGGCACCTACGAATACCACCGTGTTAATTTTGGGAGAATCTGGCACGGGCAAAGAATTAGTGGCAAAAGCACTACATCAGAACAGCCTGCGTAGCAATGGTCCCATTATTTCAGTCAACTGCGCTGCCATTCCGGAATCACTCATTGAATCGGAGTTATTTGGCCACGAAAAAGGGGCTTTTACCGGAGCAAATGCTAACCGCAAGGGCCTAGTTGAGGCCGCCGATGGAGGCTCACTCTTTCTTGACGAAATTGGCGAGCTACCTATTGAAGCACAAGCAAGACTCTTACGATTAATTCAAGAAAAAGAGGTANGGCGTCTAGGCTCCATTCAATCTAAAAGCATAGATGTACGCCTTATCGCGGCCACTCACCGGGATTTAAAATCCCTAGCGGCTACGGGCGAGTTCCGATTAGATTTATATTACCGCTTACATGTGGTGGAACTAAAACTTCCTCCTTTGAGAGCGAGAGACGAAGACATTTTTATACTCGCGACTCATCTGCTGAGCAGCACCTGCAAGAGATTANACAAACCCGAAATGTATTATAGCGATGGAGCCCGTTTTGCTATCAACACTTACAAATGGCCAGGGAATGTCCGTGAAATGGAGAACGCCATTGAGCGTGCGGTCATTCTGGCAGATGATAACGAAATTACTCATGAACTTTTGGCTGTGGATGTCGATATTACCAAACTAGGGAAAGGCCCTTTTACAAANGCTACCACTGACATCGTCGTCAACGACCTAAATGACCCCTCGGAAGACCTTTCCTTAGAAGATTATTTNCAGCAGTTTGTTCTAGAGCATCAGGACCAAATGACGGAAACCGAATTAGCTCAAAAGCTTGGTGTAAGTCGAAAGTGCCTCTGGGAGCGACGACAACGCTTAGGCATACCCCGAAAAAAAACCGCTGCTAGATAAAAACCTCCCTGATCAATAATTAGCATGTGTTACCGAGTTACCCNGGGCGTAACCCTCATGGTGGCCATATGCGTAACAAATATTTGACTGAACGCCACTTCNTTAGAATCAGTTTTTTTAANCCATTGATTTATATAATATTAATNNTTTCCGAAAAACTGGCACGCATCCTGCTATCTACATACTGAACAACAATAATAAGAAAAGAATCTGACGGTAACAAAAACAATAATAATGNGCCGCAGACAATAATAATAAAAATAAAAAATGTTAGGGGAATGATTTGTAGTGGCATTGCTTGGAAAGCAATGGAAAGACAGGAAAAAGGATATTGGAACTGGATTGGCACCTAAAAATAAAAATAAGCCAATCTTGATCCTCTGGAACCAGAGGACTTTCTACACTAACTCCCAATAAAAATAATAATAATAAAAAACGTCGGCACAGTAACTGAAAGTCGGGGGGCTANATACCCCCTNGACTTTCTTTAAAAACAAGAANAATTAACGCCTTGGACCAAGATAAGAATAAGAATAAAGTAGAACAATAAGATTTAATTGGGACTTTAAGAGGCACAAATTAAAAAGGGAAATCCGAANGGTTTTCCCTTTTTTTCATTATNAAATCNGACAACTTACACCTGNTCTCTCATAATAAAACAATATCTGTCTAATAATGTTGACTCCCAACCCTTAAAATAGTATNTCCTTTGCCTGAAATTGTAACTCTAGANATNTNCACTGCCGCTAAANAGTGGNTCGGGAGCNTACAAATANCGAAAAATCACAAANNCCCAAGATTTTTATTATATATCAATAATATAGATCAAACGTCGACTTGCGTTAAAGATGTAGAAGTTATGATAATTAGCTTTAGTTAGACCTAATCTATGCTATCTATCTAATTGAATGCTATATAGAAATAGGAAGATAGTTTTGTATTAATGAATAAGACAAACTATCCCAAAATGCTTTAAGTNAATACATTCAATTACCTGTTGANATCAGATAGGTAAACGTTGAATCATTAGGTGAAATGACCCAAATTCAAGAGTATACAGCCGAAGACNTAGGTGTCACCCACAAAGACATTAGTCCCAACGCCTTAAAAGTAATCGACCGACTACAAGAAGCTGGCTTTGATTCATATCTAGTTGGTGGATGCGTTCGCGATCTAATGTTAGGTAAGAAGCCTAAAGATTTCGACATAGCCACCGCCGCCCACCCAGAAGACGTCGACCAACTCTTCAAGAATTGTCGACTTATAGGCCGCCGCTTTCGCCTTGCCCACATACGCTACGGCCGAGAGGTCATCGAAGTCGCCACCTTTCGGGGACATCATGGAGACACATCAAAAACCTCAGAACAGGGCATGATCCTTAGGGATAACGTTTACGGCTCCGTGGAGGAGGATGCGATCAGGCGAGACCTAACCATAAACGCTCTCTATTACGACCCTTATAAAAAGCTGAACAATCGCCTCGGCGTTATCCGAGACTTTATGGATAGCAGAGAAGATATTGAGAATCGCACAATCAGACTCATAGGCGACCCCGAAGTACGCTATAGAGAGGATCCCGTGCGCATGCTAAGAGCGGTTAGATTCGCCGCCAAGCTGGGATTTACAATNGAGATGGAGAGCGACAAAGCCATCCACAAACTAGCATCGCAACTAAGGGAAATCCCNGCNGCAAGGTTGTTTGAAGAAATACAAAAGCTTTTCATTTGTGGCAGCATATTCAACGCATTTCAACAGCTGGATGACTATAAACTACTAGACATACTTTTCCCTATCTCCTTAAAACACTACCGATCAGATGAAATAAACCGAAAACTCATACATCAGGCACTCCGCAATACTGACCAACGGCTCGGTGAAGGAAAGCACGTCACGCCTTCGTTTCTTCTGGCAGTGCTGCTGTGGGCACCTATGGAGGAAAAACGGAGAATCTATCTAGAGCAAAAAGAATATCCAGACTATCAGGCCATGAACCAAGCTGCCCAATACGTCATCCAAAAGCAAATCAAAGCTAGCTCTATCCCCAAACGATACTCAATCCCTATGCGCGAAATGTGGGACCTGCAGGCNCGCCTTCCNAAGCGGCAGGGTCATCGTGCCGAATCGTTACATCAACACCCACGGTTTCGCGCCGCCTATGACTTTCTTTTACTGAGAGAGCAATCCGGTGAGATAGAGCCTGGTCTGGGGGACTGGTGGACGGAGTATCAAAATGTTGACCAACAGACAAAACAAACAATGGTCAAAGAACTTAGAGAAAAAGGGCCAAAGCGAAAGCGTCCTCCGCGAAAACGCAAACCGCAAAGCGAACATCCAACAAATAATTCCTCCACAGAAAATGATCAACCACCCACAGAATGACCATCGCATACATAGGTCTGGGTGCCAACCTCGGCCAACCACAACGAAAAATAAACGCCGCATTGGCCGCCATTGAAACGCATAAGAACATCCAGCTTTTAGACCAATCATCTCCCTACAAGAGCGACCCTTTAGGCCCTTCCGAACAACCNGACTATATCAATGCNGTAGCAAAACTCAGCACAGCTTTATCCCCCCACGATTTATTAAACGCGTTATTAAGGCTGGAAACCAAACTCGGGCGTACCCGTGACGGCNCACATTGGGGGCCTCGGATAATCGATATTGATCTTCTGTANTACGGCCAAGAAACCATTAATGACGTTAACCTGACAATACCCCACCCGGAAATCGCCAATAGGAATTTCGTTGTCTATCCATTGGCCGAAATTGAACCTGATTTTATCCTACCGGATGGACGTCCTCTTACCTCTTTGTTAGACAATATTTCACCCCATGGACTAGAGAAAATAACCATCTAAGCGTTGATTTAATCGTTTATTTTCAAACCCCAATTGATGTATGGTTACATCGCATGCGCAACCAATAATTCCGACAAAGGGTCGACAAAGGAATAGTCTTTATGTANGTACCTAGCGAAGTGAAAAACATCACTGTATCCACTCTGCAGAAAATGAAAGTGGATGGAGAAAAGTTTGCCGTACTCACCGCTTACGATTCCAGCTTCGCCTATCAGCAAGGGCTAGCGGGGGTAGAAGTCATCTTGGTAGGCGACTCATTAGGAATGGTCATACAGGGCAAGGATTCAACACTACCGGTCACCATAGACGAAATGGCCTATCATACGGCCTGCGTTGTGCGCGGTAGGCAAGGATCTTTGATTATGGCTGACATGCCCTTTATGGGCTGCCAAACACTGGAAGCGACCTTGGAAAACTCNACCAAGTTAATGCAGGCAGGCGCCCACATGGTAAAACTTGAAGGCGAAGCTTGGCTAGCGGAACATATCGAAAGGCTGGCCNAAGGCGGTATCCCCGTTTGCGCNCATATGGGCCTTACTCCACAGTCAGTGCATAAGTTTGGTGGCTACAAGGTACAAGGTCGCGATGAACAGGCGGCGAAGCAAATGGTTCAAGATGCACTCACAGTCCAGGAAGCCGGCGCAGCAATTTTACTAGTAGAATGTATACCTTCAGTGCTAGGCAAAGAATTAAGCGGAACATTGGACATCCCTGTAATCGGCATTGGAGCCGGCTCTGATTGTGATGCTCAGGTACTGGTTATGCATGATATGATAGGTGTCACGCCCGGTAAGCCAGCAAAGTTTGTACGCAATTTTTTAGCCGACGGTATCAGTACGGTGCCAGAAGCATTTGAAGCTTTCGTCAAAGCAGTGAAGGACGGCAGCTTCCCTGGGCCGGAGCATGGTTTCGCGTAAACCAAGTTTTGCGCATAGCGTCTTTTCCTTAAAATTGTTTTATGTAAATACGGTTTCAAACAAGGGATACCCGTACCAATTAGACTTAATTTTTCATCATCATTGGAAGAGTAACAACCCTCAATGGAACTGATTAAATCACTCGACGATCTTCGACAGAAAATTAGGGAACATAAACAGCAAGGAAAAACCGTTGCCCTGGTTCCCACCATGGGCAACCTACATGAAGGACATATCACCTTAGCAAGAGAAGCAAAAAAAATAGCGGACATTGCCGTCGCCAGCATTTTTGTCAACCCCACACAGTTTGGCGCTAACGAAGATCTCGATAGCTACCCGCGCACTTTGGAAGCTGACGGAGAAAAACTAGCGGGTGCTGGCCTCGACCTATTATTTACTCCATCAGTGGATACCATGTACCCCAATGGCCTGGAGTTGCAAGCGAGTGTTATCGTACCGGGACTTTCAGAGGAGTTATGCGGGGCTACACGACCAGGGCACTTCACCGGTGTTGCTACAGTGGTTAGCAAATTATTCAATCTATTTCAGCCGGACATCGCCCTATTTGGTGAAAAAGATTTCCAACAACTGATGGTCATCAAACGGTTTAGCAAAGAGCTAGCCTTCCCCATCCAGATAATAGGCGTACCCACGGTACGAGAAGACAACGGACTCGCTATGAGTTCTCGCAACGGCTATTTAACTGTTGAAGAAAAGCAAAAGGCAGCAATGATTTATAAGACCCTTCAACAGGCTAAAGAAGAAATTGAAAACCCGAGATTTAAGTTGGACGAAAAATCCATTCGCAGTCTTTGTGACCACGCTGAAATGTATCTGACAGAAAATGGATTTGATCCTGAGTACTTTACCGTACGACGCGCAGAAGACTTAGCCACACCT
>JAESQG010000032.1 GCA_016765265.1 Pseudomonadales bacterium
ATACATCTGACGGTAAGTTTATGTCCCGCGCCGCATAGTAGCAAGAAGGCAAGAAGCGAGTAGCAAGACCTTAAGCTATTACTGTGTGATCTATACGTATTTCGATTTTCGTTAGTACGGAATTGGCTATAAAGCAGTTCTTGCTGGTTATTTCATGCATTTTTTCGATTTGTTCTCGATCAAGGGGAGGGTTATGAAAATTAACTTTAGGGTTCAGTATCACATGAGTGACAGCTATACGCCCTTCTTCATTTTGGCCTAAAAAGCCTACAGCATGATCTTCATAGGTTTTTACGGTATGTCCCTTTTTTGCGCAAATGGCTAAAAAGGACAACATATGACAGCTTGAAAGGGATGCGACGTAGGCTTGCTCCGGGTCTAAATAGTCATCATGTTGGTCGCGAGGATTGGAAGATGCAATTATCTCGGTTCCGCCTTCAAAACCAACGGTATAAGTTTCATGATTATCATCACCCTTGCGCCAGCTGACTGTGACATGATGCTCTGACATGGACGATCACCTTATCAATTATTGTAACAGGACTAATGGTGGTAATATTTAGCAGCTCTCCTACTAAGATATTCTGATAGCAATCTTGAAGGCTACTTCTAAGATGTTAATGACATAATAAAGATAAAAGGTCGCTCATAGAAGTTGAAAAAAAGCAACGAATACGAAATACCCCATTATCCCTCCTAATAGTCCACCACTGATGACTAGCCAACGCTTACTTTGGTCTATTATTGGGCTTACGAGATTAAACAGTGTTTGACCGTCACAATTATCCAGCTGTTTTTTGAAATGTGCTTTAATCTCTCTCGCTCGATTATCATTAAATTCACGATCTTCAAAAGGGTAGCTAGCGATAGCCATAGCTTTGTCGGTGGCAATATTTTTTAAGTTAACAAATCCACTAGCCCCCGTGGAAAGCTGGGAAAATGTTTTTATCATTGTGCTATCAATAATGGGGTGCAGATGTTTTCTTACTAATTGTCTTGTGCGTTTTTGCTTTGGTCCATGGAATGCGTTATTTATGATATTAGGGGCCGTCAATACTCTAGTGGACAAGAGATCGGAAAAAGACTCACTGATCTCGTGCCTAAACCGGGCCAGTGCTCCTGATACCGCGAGAGGGCCTATTCTTATTTCCTTTTTAGGGCCATTTATTAATTTGACGACGAGCATATTTGTCATCACTCCAATGAAGCAACCTAGAACCGGCAGTATCCATTTCTCTGGAGTGTAATACATTAGGATGGCAGGAATACAACCCATAATTAGTGCGATAAACATCGCCCATCGGATGAGGAAGCGATAAAGACTTCGGCCAGATTCCAAAAAAAACAAGTTGAGTAGATCGGGGTCATCCTTGAACAGCTTGGTAATAAGGTGGTTTAAATCGAATAAGTAGGTGATTTCATTTGCCATCCCTTCAACAATATTGTCGATTACCTTTTTAAAATGACGGTGGCAGTGCGCATAAATTCGATTTTTAACAACAAATGGTAAGTTCTCCCAAACTAAGTGACTCTCCTTCTCCATTATTTCATCAACGTATTCATCTAAATGGGGGCGAAGAACGCGTTCAATTTGATTGACAAGCATCTCTGGCTCGATTATTTCAATCATTTCGTGCATCGAGATTTGGCTGAGGATAATGTTTTCAGAAAACACCTTACTGACCTTCTCTACTCGCCGGTGCATTAAGCCTTGCCAGCCCAGGAATTTAAACAAACCGAAAAAACGTTTGGGGTAGAAGGTGAGGCGGATAACTAACCAGTTACAGAATGCCAAGGTCATCGCGAAGACCAGAGCGATAGCAATGTATTTCCATAGGTCAGGAACAATATGTATCAACTTAAACATCAACTCAGGCATCTTTAAAGGCGACCTAGAGGGTTAGAATTGTTCTGTTATCGATTAGTTGATTCTAGCTATATATCCGCTTATTACCTACCGGGATGGTCGATGGAGCTACAAATATTTTCAAATAATTCTGTTAGTTTTTCAAGCTTGATACTTAAAGTGTCTATGTCTGAGCAAAAGCAAATACCTAGGCGTCCCAACGCAGCCGATAATCGTTCATCAAAGACGTTTTCAAGCTTTTGCCAGGTATTGACTGGTTTGGTATTAACTTGTTTATCCATTGGACTGATTTGCTCACTCTTAGCACGCTTTTCAAACTTTTTTCCTTCTTCAACAAGTGCTACAAACGTCACATTATTATCGTCTTTGGCATATGCTCCAAGCCCAGCGAGCCAAATTTGGCGAGTAAATTTGCTAACGTCCACTGTATTATGGCGCGCATTTTCAACTAGAGATTCAAAAGCACTTTGTTTGCCATCGCCGACCTTGGACATTTTCCAGCGTTCCAGTATAGGGTGTGAAATTCTATACAATCACAAATGATCGACCATTACAAATTAGGATTCTGGGTAAGCTTATTTGACACGTAATGGCGATGGGCTTTTAGAAAGAGCCAGCGAACATTAAGAATAACTGCGCGGTGCCAGCCAACAATCCCAGTAAAGCGCCAATGGCTATTAATATCCATTCATCTTCTTCAAAGGCTGGCCGCAATAGATCCTGAAATTCAGCGGGCGAAAGATTTTCCATTCTTTCCTGGATTAGATTGGCAACTAGGCTTGCCCTTTCTTCATTAAACTTAGGATCATCGAATTGATCAGTGGAGATCTCTATTGCTTTATTTTCAATTGACCTTTTCAGCTTGATATATCCACTAGGTCCTACGGCCAGTTGAGCTGCCATTTTAACAGCTCCCCCTTCAATTATGGGTCTGATATGTTTTTTAATGAGTGCTCTTGCCCGCTCTTTTTTTGGACCATTAAGCATCGCGGCCATTAGATGCTTAATGGTCATCACATCCCGCGTGATAATATGACAGAATACCTCGGCGACTTCCTTTTGTCTTTTTAGAAATACTCCCTGNAANGTCCAGCGTNATAATCTTAATGGGNTTTAAAGGNCGAAANATNAGGTTAAGNGCTAGCCAGTTNGTNGCGTATCCNACNAAAAACCCGAATGCCGGAAGAACCCATGCTTTGGGGTACAGTATCCATACAATCATTTGTATTAGGCCAAAAAGAAACCCGAAAACAAAACCAGAGTTGATAACAAATTTAAATTCCTTTTCACCTACCTCCTTAAATACTCTATTGAGTAGGGTTGTATCCGAAGACATTTGAGTAACTATCATGTGCTTGAGATCAATTAGATCTTCAATGTTTTCGCCGATGTCCAGAATCATGTTATTTAATACTTCGGGAATTTGTTTTCGCGCTCGGCTATAAACACGNTGTTTTAATATGTTGGGTAGGTTTTCCCATAATATGGCATTTCTGTCAGTCATTATTTCATCGGTATACTCTTCGATACGAGATATGCTGACTTCAGCAATGTGCTGCGCAATTTTATCAGGCTCCATTTCTTCAAAGACTTCCGTCAGTGAGCCAAGTTTGCTTATGGTNTTATCAACAACAATATTTGCCATCTTCTCGACGTTGCGAGGAATGATGCCTTGCCAGCCTAGGTAAGGGGGGATACCGATGAATTCAGTGGGGTAAAACGTAAGCTGAATTGCAAGCCAATTTGTAGTCCAACCTACTGCTCCCGCTATAAAAGGTATGGCCCAATAAATAACTGCATCGGGGCCGAACAGTACCGCTAATATCTGATCACANGCCAGATATAAAGATTCCATCATTCGGTTTCACCTTCCTTAAACGTAAAACGGTTCTAATTTAAAATCAGAAAATGGAAATATCACCACCGCTACGCAGGTGATAATGAATTAAAAGATAACGTGGATTTGTGCTAAATAAGGGCATAAATTGTTTTATACTAAAGTCAATATTCTATAGTGTTTAACTATAATACGATCATTGCCCTTAAATGACCGAATTGAAGTTGTCGATATGAACCCCAACTAACGATTTTTTTTGTAATCGGGGCTATTATAACTTGCGGGCCTAACTTCGGTAACTCATTTTGTAAACAATTTATTGCGTTTTTTAACTGGAGTAGGTTTCGATGTGTTGGTGTGCGAAGAGAGTTCTTGAGAAACCAATTTTGTCTATTGATTTGTGTGATTAAAACTAAATTATGAAGAAAGTTTAGATTTCAGGGATTGGGCGGCAATGGTGGATAACAGTGAATCGATGATACAGCTAATGCTGTTAAGTGTTGTCGAAGCAGCAATTAATAAGGCGTTGTCCTTAGATGCTATCTCACTTGCGTCCTTGCAAGAATACAAGGGTAAGATGATACGCATTAAAACCGTAGCGCCTTATATGTCCTTATACTTTTTAATATGTGAAGATGGAGTGCAGATATTCCATCAGCATTATGGGCCAGTAGACGCACGTGTGCGAGCCCCGGCCACCTCCCTAGCATGGCATATATTTGGACTTTCAAAATCAGATCCGGCTCTCAGTGACCACTACATCACCGTCGCCGGTGATCGCGACTTAGTCGATGGCTTAGCTGAGATTGCTCAGGACTTTAATATTTGGTTGTCGGTCCAGCACATTCTTAAGGAATGGTTGCCTCAATACAACACTATTGATGAAATATGGCAGTCTTTAAATAGTCGTGATCCCATATGGGTCGAGCGTTTACAGTATTTGCCGCAGGTGTTAAACGATGCNGTCATACAGCTTCGACGGCATAGNGAAAGNCAAGAAAAAAANCTGGATGAAATGAATGCCACGCTTCGGAGTCTTCAAAGTCAACAGCGTTTCAATACAAAAATGGGGGTAGCCGTGGCCGGATTGGTGGTTGTGGTTGTTGTGGCGTTATCAGCGATCAATTATACCCACCTCCCTTGGCTAAAAGAGATCCCAATTCAAGCTGCGTTATACGGAGCCCTGGGGCGCTAGGGTGTTTGCTTGCCGCGAGTTAGAGAGTTAGATTGAGTTTTCGTTGTGTGTAGCCGTGCTCTTTTTTTTGAAGGCTTCTTTCCTAGTATGCCTNCTAACCCACNCCCCACTATTTCGGCACCAGTTTTTGCCATAGTTCGTGTTGTATCCCTTATGACCTCGGTGGACGGAATTGATGAGACTCCTTTGANTACGCCCTGNCGNACCTTCTCTTCAACAATGTCACCCAGTTTGGCAATACTTTCGTCAATCTTGCGGTCAAGTTTATCCTTAAGTCTTTTTTCGAAAATATAATGACTTGCAAATAAAGTAGTCATGCTGGTGAGCAGTGCCGTNGCAATTATTGTGAAGAGGGTGATTGCCAACATAAAATCAGTTCATTTGCTGAGGCATTGAGTGCAATACCTTTGTGTGATTGATTAAGACNTATAGGTGTGATTGATTAAGACCTATANTTAGTAGCCCAAGTANTTAGTAGCCCAAGTAGTTAGTGGCTCAAGCGATAGTGGCCTAGACGGGTAGATTTTAGCAACCTAANCTNGGCTGNGNTAGTATTACTCTGTTGTGAATTTGTATTGAATGTCTTNGCTAGTCATCATAAGTGATTGAATTTATCTACTGCGGTTTTTTTTCGGTCCAGGCAGGCTCGATACATGGACTACAATTGTGTGGAGTCCATGTATCATGTGGTTAAACAGAGTGTTCATGTCGGGGAGGTAGTAGTACTAATATGCTCGAAGATGATAATCATAAACCACATGACGCAGAAGGCTTTGAAAAAGATTTCTCAGATCAAGGCTTTTGGTCTAAAGCAAAAGGTTTTGCTCGAACCGCTGGAATAGAAGTGATGAGCAAAGCAACTCTACTATTTTACGCGGCTAAATCTGACAAGACACCACTTTGGGCAAAAACTATTATTTATGGCGCTCTTGGGTACTTTATTAATTCTATGGATGCCATTCCCGATTTAACTCCAGTGGTGGGGTTTGCCGATGATCTAGGGGTGCTAGTAGCAGCCATTGCGGCGGTGGCCGCATTCATTAGTCCGGAGAGCAAGCGAAAAGCCGAGATAAAAATAGAACAGTGGTTCGGTTCGACGAATGAGCAAGAGGAAATTAACAGAGATGATTAAATTCGATGGTCACGCGGGGGAACAAAAAAACTATTTTGAAGGGTATATGGAAAATAAAATAGAAATTATATCGACGACATGCNATGGCTTATTATAGAATTTGAACTGATTGATTTTTGTGTGATATTTAGTTTCAAGTGATGGANCGAAACTATTACAGAATAACGGTGGCATAACAGGGGATATTATATGCGACGTGTAGTTTTTAATCAAAAAGGAGGGGTAGGTAAATCTAGTATCGCCTCAAATCTTGCTGCGATTAGTGCCCATAAAGGGCTGAAGACATTGTTGGTCGATTTGGATTCGCAATGTAATTCTACGCAATATATATTGGGGAAAAAAGCGGGACAAACTCATAATGATGTCGGCGTTTTTTTTTCCCAG
>JAESQG010000033.1 GCA_016765265.1 Pseudomonadales bacterium
GATATTGAATTAATATACACGGCTCTTTTCAACGCAACGGCGTCGAACCAGCCACAACGTCGGGGCCGCCCTGTGGTTGCACCAAACTCATGGCCTTTTTTCGCCAAGTATTCGCCGGTTTCATCGAAAAGTTCTGTGGGAAATGGCCCGGAACCAACACGGGTGGTATAGGCCTTGGTAATCCCTAAAATATAATCTAGATGAAGCGGACCAAAACCACTGCCAGTGGCTGTGCTACCGGCAGTGGTGTTCGACGAAGTCACATAGGGGTAGGTGCCATGATCGATGTCTAACAATGAGCCCTGAGCCCCTTCAAACATTATTCTATCGCCGGCCATTCGGTGACGATTTAAAATTTCAGGGATATCGGCCACCATCGGTTTTAATTGTTCCCCTAGAGCTAAAGCTTGGTCAAGGGTCTTATTAAAATCGACAGTGTCCACCTTGTAATAATTTTTCAGCGCGAAGTTATGATAATCCAAGACCTCACCCAGCTTAGAGGCAAACCGCTCCCGATGAAAAAGGTCACCCAAACGCAAGCCTCGACGGGAAACTTTATCTTCGTAAGCTGGCCCAATTCCGCGCCCCGTAGTACCAATGGCTGCATTACCACGCGCCACTTCACGAGCCTGATCTAGCGCCACATGATAAGGTAATATTAAGGGGCAAGCGGCGCTAATTTTTAGACGCTCTCGAACGGGCACGCCTTTTTTCTCTAAACCTTCCATCTCTTCAATAAGCGCTTCTGGGGAAAGCACGACACCGTTTCCAATTAGACAGCTCACGTTCTCTCGTAAAATACCTGATGGGATAAGGTGCAATACCGTTTTCTTGCCATCGATAACCAAGGTGTGACCGGCATTGTGGCCTCCTTGAAAGCGCACCACACAAGCCGCCTGATCTGTTAATAGATCGACAATTTTACCCTTGCCTTCGTCACCCCATTGGGTGCCTAATACTACGACGTTCTTACCCATTTTGTTGCGATCTCTATATGTGTTGTAACTTGTTTATGCTGTAATTTNTTTATCTGCAGGTACTGACTCGCTCTTAAACGGCAACAACAACCCATTTATCGCCCTGCTTTACAAACTGGTGGCTACAGTTCAGATCGGTGGCAGTGGTTGCATCACCGCTCAAGGCGCTAACAATTCGGCGATCTTGCTTGCGTAACTTCTGCACCTCTTTCAATAACAACGGATCATCTAGCGACGGTGCATAAATAGCACGAACATCGTCAAACGAACAGGCAGACAATTTCGATAACATCAATAAATCGGTNCTAAATCCCGTTGCTGGTCGCGCACATCCAAACACCTCACCGATATGATCATATCGGCCGCCCTGGGCAAGCTCTTCACCTGATCCCGCCTTAAAAACAGAAAATACAACACCTGTGTGGTAGTTGTAAGAATGCATTTCACCTAAATCGAAGTAAAATTCCGCATCCTGGTGATAGGTTTTCACACCACTCACAATTTTCTCTAATTCGTCGATACCGGCCAGCACACTGTTAGGCGCAGACTTCAATTGTTGTTTCGCCTGCTTTAGTACCTCCTCCTCACCGGAGAGAGTTATCAATTGGCGCAACATTTGCGCCAAGGATTTATCCATCACATGCTGGTCAATAAAATGTTCTAACCCAGTCACATCTTTGCGCTGGTACAACTCAAACAATTCCTGCTTTAGCGTTTCTGACAAACCGGTGGCATTTAATAAGCCCGAAACAATGCCCACATGCCCCAAATTAACCAAGACGCGACCGCACTCAGCTGCGGTCATGGTATCAAGCAGAATATTAATCACTTCCACATCGGACTCCACACCACCGTGACCGTAAAGCTCAATGCCGGTTTGAATAAACGTTCGAGGGGCCAGGAGATGAGCTGGTTTCGCATGCAGTACCGAACCGGCATAACAAAGCCGAGCAGGAATTAATCCGTTGCCNTCGGAAGACCGAGAATTATTTAAACAGTGGGCATCAATACGAGCCACTTGTGGAGTAATATCGGCCCTAACTCCCATTAACCGACCTGTGAGCTGATCAGTTAACTTAAAAGTCTGTAATTCTAAATCTCTTCCAGAGCCNATAAGCAACGATTCGAGGAATTCTATAAGNGGGGGTATAACGAGTTTATATCCCCATAGGCCGTATAAATCGAGTATTCGTCGGCGTAGGTTTTCTAGTTTTTCCGCCTCCGGAGGCAGAATTTCTTCTACCCCATCAGGGAGCAACCAACGATCCGCAATTGTCATACTCTCTTCCGCCTCATTTCTCTAACGAATTAAAAACAGCAATATCATACCGATCACCATGCTGGCTAGGCCTGTGCAGCGGATGGTCATATCATCCAGTTGGGTCACTTGTAAATAGGCCCGTCGAAGTGACTGCGGCGACGAAAAAGGCAGCAACCCCTCAATGACCATTACCAGGGCAATTGCGGCAAACAGATCTTGCCAATTCATAGGGACACTCCAACTGTAACCTGATGCTATTCATAATCCACACAAAAAAACCGGGTGTTCACCCGGTTTGTGCGATTGTAACAGCTGTATAACGTTTAGCCTAGGGCTATGGACTTGCTCACGCCACCAACTTTATACACATTATTTACCACCCTTGGAGGATGAGCTCTTCAGGTACTTAAAAAACTCTCCCTGAGGCTTCATCACAATCACATCCCCTTTATCCTTAAAAGTTTCGCGATAAGCGCTCAAAGTACGATAAAACTCATAAAAGCTGGTATCAGCACCATAAGCCTCAGCATAGATTCGAGCAGATATTGCATCGCCCTCTCCCCGGACAATCTCAGCCTGTTCATATGCTTCTGCTTGAATCACCCGCTGCTGAAGATCAGCATCAGCTCTGATAGCCTCTGCCAGCTCTTTACCCTGAGAGCGTAACTCTCGAGCCTCCCTCTGGCGTTCTGCTCGCATACGCTCGTAAACTGACTCATTCACAGTTGGAGGTAATTCTATCCTCTTGACACGTATATCCAAGACCCCGATACCGAGTTCACTAAACGTCTTCTCATTCACCTGAATTCGAACTTCGTTCATAAGCTCGTCACGGCTCTTGCCCGAAACCAACTCAAACTTCGTTCTTTCACCAAACTTGTTACGCAGACCTTCGTTGACTCGCGGCGCTAACAAGCGTTGAGCTGCGGACTGAAACCCACCCGTGGCGGTGTAAAAGAGTTTTACATTTTCAATTCTCCAGACCACGTATGAATCGACGATCAAGCGTTTTTTATTCTTGGTGAGATACTCTTCAGGACGGGCATCGAGAATTAATACGCGAGAATCAAAGCGCCGTATTTCATTCATCACGGGTATTTTAAAACCCAAGCCAGCCTTCAGATCGGCGTCAACAACCTCGCCAAACCGCAACAGAACTCCTCGCTCATTTTCCTTGATGGTATATATAGAGGAGGAAACACCCAATGCTATCACTCCCAGTAAAACAATGACTAAGGTTAACTTTGCGTTCATTTATCGACCCCCCCCACGTATGCCATCTCGATGCGTTCGAGAACGCGCGCTGGCACTCTCATCCAATCCTGTACCACTCAAACTTTGGTTCAGCGGAATATTGCCAATCGTTCGCTGCTGCGAAATGATTTTATCTAGGGGTAAATAAAGTATATTGTTTCCACCCTCCAGATCCACCAACACCTTGGTAGATGAACCTAACACCTTCTCCATGGTTTCGAGATATAACCGTT
Organism: Pseudomonadales bacterium; assembly: GCA_016765265.1. Classification (GTDB taxonomy): domain Bacteria; phylum Pseudomonadota; class Gammaproteobacteria; order Pseudomonadales; family DC-out160; genus DC-out160. The sequence goes on from JAESQG010000033.1 coordinate 3,726, forward strand.
GTCGAGTCACCACCGGCGCTTTTTGGTATTCAGCCAATAAACGAGTAAATCGAATAGTCTCACCATTTGCCCGTGCAATCATTTCTTGCCTGTAGGCATTGGATTCGCTTTCTTGGCGTTTAGCATAACCTCTGGCTTCTGGAATAATACCGTTTGAATAAGCTTCCGCTTCATTTTTCAATCGTGTCTTGTCTTCTTTGGCTTTGATAACGTCGTCAAATGCCGCCTTTACTGCTTTGGGCGGATGGGCATCCTGAATATTCACTTTATCCACATACAATCCGCTAGTGTACACATCAAGATAAGTCTGCAGTCGGCCCTTTACCTCTTGAGCCATAACATGCCGACCTTCGGTCAGGATGGTATCTAAATCCGTGTTACCCACTTCGTGCCGCAAAGCACTTTCAGTGGCCTGACGAAGAGCACCCAAGGGATCGCCAATATTGAGAAAAAATGATTTGGGATCATGCACCCGATACTGCACCACCAACTGAACATCAACGATATTATCATCCTTGGATAGCATAGTTGCTTGATGCGCATGGGAACTGACCTGCTTTGTATTGACCTTTAAAATTCGATCTATCACAGGGGGGTTCCATCGCAAACCAGCGCCCTTAATTTCACTGAATTCACCGAAATGGAGCACCACTGCCTCCTCCGCCTCTTCTACTTTATAGAAGCCAGAAAAACCCCAAACACCAGCGGCAATCACCGCTACCACAACTACCAAAGCAATGGAGTTAGCGCCTTTTTTGCCCCCTGAACTACTTCCTCCTGAACCGCCTTTACCTCCACCAAAAAGGCTGCCAAGACGGTCCTGTAGTTTTTTCAACACCTCATCAAGATCTGGAGGCCCCTGATTATCATTATTGCCACGCCACGGGTCCTGGTTATTATTGCGACCCCCACCCGGTTCATTCCAGGCCATAAAACTCTCCAATTTGCTAGTGGTTAAAATTCTACAGAATTATTTTTACAGATGCTCACGACTAAAGCTGTGGTTCTTTATTCACTGTGGCTTTATACCTCGCATAAGACGACTTGTCATCTTATCACTTATTTATTTCCTACACATACCGCAACCGATCTTCAGATACTTCGGCCTGTTTTAAAACTTGGTTATAATCTTTACGGGAAATACGAATAGTCAAAAGAAAGTCCCCGCC
>JAESQG010000034.1:0-2221 GCA_016765265.1 Pseudomonadales bacterium
CTCTGGCACAAGACGTCCGGAGCGTGGGAGGTAGACCTCAAAGGTTGTTCCACCATCCTTGCCCCCTTTAACCTCGATCCATCCACTGTGCCGTTCAATAATCCCGTGGCTGGAGGCCAAACCAAGACCTGTTCCCAAGACAGCATTCTTTGTATTAAAAAAAGGTTCAAAAATGTATTGTTGTTCCTCGCTAGTGAGACCTTTTCCATTGTGTTGCGCCTTGATCCAGAGCGCACCGTAGTTATCACTAATTTCAACACTAATTTTCGGTTCGAAACCCACCTTGTCAACTTCTCCCAAAGAGTGGCAAGCTGAGCGAAATAGACTAAGAAATACCTGTTGTAATTCCGAAACGTGACTCGGGAACTTAGGTAGATTGGCTTCTATCTTTTGTACCACGACAATGTCGCTAAATTTTAACCCTGATGATTCAGAGAGAATAACTTTAGCGAGGTCGATGGTATGGTTCATTATTTCGGGAATGTCTGCATCCTCTTTTTTATCCCTCTGGGCACGAGAAAAGTCTAAAAGATTGGCAATAATGCCCATTACCTGTGTGCCCCGCTCCGCCGCATCATTTAAAAGCACCTTAACCTTTTGGAAATCTGAATTAGATTGAGTTTTCAGCTCACCTTGTACTGACTGAAGGTCACTTAAAATAGCCTGTAGTGGTCCATCAATATCATGGGCCATATTGGCAGCAAGCTCTCCCATAGAAGCCATTTTGTCTCGCTGAACTAAAATATTCGCAGCGAGTGTCCGTTGAGTCACATCATCCAATAGAATGACTAAGCCCATCTCTTTGTGTTCTCGTAATGGGTAGATGGTGAGGTCGTAATAATACTGGCCGTGCTGGCAGTGCTTGATCGTGACTGCACTATTGGCCGACAGTGCCTGGTTAATTTGATTGGGCGTCAAGGTAATGGTGGGATAGGCATCCCACAGATTCTTTCCCATAACCTGCTCATTATCTGCCCCTGTAATTTCCTCAGACAATCTGTTCCACTGATTGATATTGAGATCTTTATCTAAGCCAATCAATGCGATAGGCATAGATTCTAGAATATCTCTAATATAAGATTCTGAATATCTTAGCAGGTTACTAGTCTCCTCTAGACTTGCTGTGCGCTCTCTCACCCTAAGCTCTAATACATTTTTTATGGTTCTAAGTTCCTTATTTGCTATGGCGGCTTTGCGATTGATAAAAAAGAGGGTGATTAGAGCTACAGACAGCAAAATGATAAGAACGCCGCTGGAAAAGTTGGCCACGTATTGCCAAATCGTTTTCGCCCTGTTCATCCTTGAAATATTGAATAAAATCGGCGCTTGCAGACGTAGATACCAGTAATAAGACTACAAAAAAAATAAAGTTTCGCATCGTGCTAGGAGGTCCATGTATTTAAAAACGATCAATAAAATAATATCGCCAGTATGGGAGTCAATCGCGGTAGGTTACCTTATAGGTTCATTTATTGCACCCAACGCGACTCTACTGCTTCAAGGGTATGAATATCCGAATTCCGTCGAGTTCCTGTGTCATTATTATTTGGCAAGCCAGGCGACTGTTGGTTTTAGGTTCAATGGCATACTCTAATAAGTCCACCTCATCTTGTATTTTCTCAGTTAATAAGGGCAACCATTTATCATCTACATAGCAATGGCAAGTGCAACAGTTACAGNCACCACCACACTGTCCGACGATGCCTTCAACGTTATTATCTAGCGCACAATCCAAAACGGAGTCATTGTTTTGTACTTCCTGGGNTTCACNCCGGCCATCTGGGTGAATAAATAAAACGCGNGGCATAGGCTTACTTAACTCGAAATGGATTTCTCAGACTATAACAAANACTTTAAACTATCTCACTATTTGTACAGTAAGCGTAACGTGCCTAGCGAGCTTAGGCAACTTAAAATAANGGTAAAGCTTTTAATTTACAATCACTTGTCGTTAATATGATCGAGACTAAATGAAGGTCGAGAATGAGTTGTTACTTGCACATCACTTGCTCTTGTGGCACCTTCTAGTCCCTTGATACGATTGGCTTAACAGTGAGTATACCCATATTAAACGCTTAGCTTAATCGTCAACCTCTGTACATAGCCACTGGCTTTNTTCCGTCCAATGAAACAAAGGACTCAAAGTGATACTTGATTTACACACCCATTCAATCAAATCTGATGATGGNCGCGCNAAAGTTGAAAATTANTGTCANTGGAT
>JAESQG010000034.1:2226-8327 GCA_016765265.1 Pseudomonadales bacterium
CTAANNATNTNNANATNGATGGNTTNGTNTTAACAGAACATCGGCAATTNGATNNNGAATCGGANTATTCAGNGANNNGNCAANAAATTTGATATCTGTATCCTAAAAGGTGCTGAGGTCGAAACCGAATACGGGCACGTTCTAATATTTGGAGTTACCGAAGGTTTAATGAAGTGTTTTGATTTTGGCTCTACACACCTCGCCTTAGCGGATGTACTAAAAGCCTGCGACAGCCATAATGCCGTGGCTGTACCTTGTCATCCTGGACGCAAAAGAGTGGGAATGTGGGCTCATCTCGAAGAATTTGGAGTGCCTGAGGGAGTTAAGATAGTTGAAGTAAAAAATGGCGGTAGCCGTGGAGAAGAAGATAAAGTTGCACAAGGAATGGCGGACGAATTACATTATTTAGGCATAGGCGGAAGCGATTCCCATATTGTTAGTCATGTGGGCCGATGCGCTACCCGCTTTAGTCACCCAGTCGATACTGAAGCGGCGCTGGTAGCAGCGCTGCAAGCAGGAGAGTTTGAAGCTATAAGTCTTAAATAAAACTCTAATCTTTAAATTGAAGCCGTTAGCCCTAAGCCTAAAAAAAAGAATTAGAGACATAAAGAAAGGAGAGAGGACAACATGATCGATGTAGAAGAACTAAAGGAAAAATATTTAAATCACGAATTTGACAGTAAAGAGTTTGAGATACCACCAGAGAAAGCCGTCACCTTCGCAAGACTTTGCGGAGAAACAGAAAGCCGGTTTTTGGACGTAAATGATCCGAACTTTCAGGCTCCAGACACTTACGTTGCATCTCTGAAGGGGCGCGGTATACCCAAAGGCTTTCCAAAACTTGGTATAGGTATGGATGCTGGACAAGCAGTGGAGATATTGAGTCCCATAAAGCCGGGAACCCCTATTACGGGTAAAACACACTTACACGACATCTACACCAAAACTGGCCGCTCTGGTCGAATGATTTTTTTAGTCACTCGCATTGAGTTTTACGATGGACAAGGCACTCACTTAGCTAATGCTGATTCACGCATAGTTATTCGTGAGAGGGGTGAATCATGAGTATTAAAACAATAAGTGATGTTGAATTCGGTGTGGATTTACCTGCTTTTGAACCCGATACCTCTATGGCAGTGGGATCAGAATTTGCGGCATTATTGGGTTGGACCGGGGGCCGGTTTACCAGTCATGAACTGGCTAAGAAAGAAGGTTTTCCTGGTGCAATCATTCCGGGTATTCTCAGCCAAGGATACCTAGTGGCAATGATACACCGCTGGGCACCCACCGCCGAAATCAAGAAAATTGATACGGTTTTCAGAGCGCCGGTATTAGCGGACGAAGGCCATTCAATTACCGGTGTTGTNACGGATATTGACGAGGAGACGTCTCTCGTCGAAGTAGATTTAACGGTGANAAATTCCAAAGACGAGACCCGTATATTNGGTACGGCTACCGTTCACATTCCCTAGTATTATAGTAATAACAAAAAAGCGTAATAACAAAAAAAGCCCTACAAATAATGTAGGGCTTTTTTTGCTTAAGCATTTAAATGACTAAGAAACTATTTTGAATAGCGGAAAGTTTATCTTTTCCCCCTCTTCCCATTCTACCTCAACTTTCTGACCAATTTTTATATCTTTACTTGGGTCATCAATACCCACGATATTCGACATCAAGCGTGGCCCCTCATCCAAGTCTATCCATGCCACGGCATAAGGCACTTTCTGCTTGTAGAAAGGATGATAGCTCTGACGAACAATGCTATAGCTGTAGATAGTCCCTTTTCCTGACGCCGTTTTCCAACTTAATGTACCACTAGTGCAACCGGTGCAGTGACTCCTGGGATAAAAAACCACAGTATTGCAATCATCACACTGCTGATAGGAGAGTATCTTATCCTTCGTTGCTTGCCAGAAATCCTTGGTATCTAATTCCGTCAGTTTTGGTGTAGTGCGTCTTGGCGTTCTTGCTTTTTGATCAGCCATGTTAATCTCCTCCCAGAATAATAGTACCTGCCGTATGACGGCTCCCTAACATGCCACCGTTTCCGTGGGCCACGGCTAGTTTTGCATCGCAACCTGAGAAGTTGACTCACCTCTTAATTGCCTGGTGGCTTCGAGGAGTAAAAATATTCCTCTCATACCGGGATGGTTTGACGATAAACCACCTCCATCAGTGTTCAGCGCTGGGCCGTCGTTAGGACGATCAAACCTTAAACGTCCACCTTCAACAAAGGCTCCGCCTTCACCCTTGGAACAAAAACCAAGATCTTCCAGGATAGTGAGCACCGTGATACTAAAGGAGTCGTATATCATGGCAATGTCTAGTTCGGCTGGGGTCACACCCGCATCTGCGAATGCGGCAGGTGCTGATTGCGCGCCAGCACTGGTAGTGATATCTCCGCCACTTTCAGGATACTTGGTGGCTTCGCCACTCCCTATTATCCACACAGGTTTTTTCTTACAATCTTGCGCTACCTCGGGAGAGGCAATGACCACTGCACCCCCGCCATCTGAAATCATGCAACACTCTAATAGACGTAAGGGATCTGCAATGATTCTAGAGGTTACGACGTCTTCAATGGTGGTCTCGCGTATGTCTAAAAACTCCAGGTCCTTCATTGCCTGAACCGCTTCTGGATTTCGCATAGCATGCAGCCTAGTGGCCACAGAAATCTCTGCAAGTTGTTCTGCTGTTGTGCCGTATTGATTGCAATGACGCTGTGCAACCATCGCATAGTTGGCCACTAGTGTAGACCCGGCAAAAGACTCCATATTATCTGCTGGCTGTACGGCACCACCGTGGAGTCCTTGACCCCCTACTCCAATATTGGCGAAGTTACTGTGAGCTGTTGAGCCATAGGTCAACAAAGCAACCTTGGCGCGCCCAGCTGCGATATCGCGCCTAGCGTGAGCCGCTTGAAATTCATAGGCACTGCCGCCGGTAGCTGTAGTGTCAATGACATTAGGTTTGATACCAAAATATTCTGCGATGGTCAGACCGCTCATGCCGCCGCCATCACCGGCGTCATATATTGCATCCACATCTTTCCAGGATAAACCCGCGTCTTCTAACGCTTTGGCGGCACAGTGTGCTTTTATTTGTAAGGGGCTCACCTTCCCTTCTACGTCCCGAGACGGGTATTCATAAATCCCGACTATGGCTGCTTCTCGTTTTTGACTCACAATGATTGAACTCCCTATATAGTCGCGCTTGCACCACGCGATCACTAACCCTTCTATTTACGGTTAAAATTATGGTGCACATACTGATTGTGGCGCAATTGCTGGTTAAACGTTTTTGTCTTAAAGTCTCAGCGTGCTCAGAATACGGGTGGAGTGCAGTGTAAGTCAATGGGGCAGATCAATGGCGTAAATTTGGCTCACATCTCACCCTTATATTGCTATAGAGACCCCCTGATCAAAGACCTTTACTTTCCTATAGACCTTTACTTTTCTATAGACGAACAAACAATTGATTGAATCTGACCACGAAAATCATAAGTGGCTGAGGGCATTAACTGGGTTAGAAATATAACAATCAATTCTTCCTTCGGATCAATCCAGAAAATAGTACTGGCGGCACCGCCCCAATAGTATTCACCTTCTGAGCCTAGGCTTGAGTTCTTGACTGCATTAATCTTCGTGGCAAAACCTAAGCCAAATCCTATACCTTCATAGCTCGTCTCACTAAATTGACCCGTAGCAAACTCTGCCAAATCAACATTGCCTGGAAGATGGTTTTTCGTCATGTATTCGATAGTGCGAGGTCCAAGTATTCTCGTCCCGTTTAACTCCCCACCATTTAACAACATACTGCAAAACTGATAATAATCTGAAATAATGGAAACAAGTCCCCCACCTCCTGAGTAAAAAGTTCTGTTGGCGAAAGCGCTGTCGAGGGGATCATCCTGCAGCACTAACTGCTTTTTCATATTTCTTTCATAACAGGCAGCAAAACGGGAAACCTTATCCCCTGCTATTTCAAAATCAGTGTCATCCATACCGAGAGGCGACAAAATAAATTCTTTGAAATAACCTCTAAGGCTCATGCCACTAATGACTTCTACAATGCGCCCAAGGACATCCACCGATAGAGAATAATTCCAACGCTCACCGGGATTGAACTCCAGGGGAACCTGAACTAATTTTTCGATTAAAGTTTCAGTGGTGTCTCCTTCTGCCCAAGTACCGATACGCATTTTTCTATAGGCGTAGTCCACATTGGAGGCTCGTACAAAATCATAGGTAAGACCCGAAGTATGGGTGAGTAGGTCCTTAATGGTCATGGGACGATTCAGAGGAGAACTCATAAAGGCTGGATAAGCACCGGTTTCATACACCCGTAGTTTTTTAAATTCCGGGAGGAAACGATGGACAGGATCTTTCAGTGCTAAAATACCTTGCTCGTAAAGCATCATAATGGCAACGGAAGTGATGGGCTTAGTCATTGAATACATCCGAACGATCGTATCCTCTTTCATCAGCGCATTTCGCTCACGATCAGCATGTCCCAGTGCATCTAAATAGCAAACCTTTCCTTGGCGAGCGACCAGTGTAATGCATCCAGCAATTTTGCTTGGTTTGATATAATTGTTATTCAGATGTTTAGTAATTCGGGCTAGTCGTTCCCCGTTCATGCCCACTTGTTCTGGTTTAACTATTTCCATTAGATGACTCCCAGTAGCTTGTCTAAATTTTTTTATTTTCTTGGCTTTTATTTGCTTAATAAGGTAAATAAGCTGCGCTCACAGCAATCGGTTCTCTACGATTTTAATTGATTATTGTAAACAGAGGAGCAAGCTTCACGCAGGGTTCTAAGAAGAGGTGGCTCAAGATAAAAAATCTACGAGCCACCTTGAGTTCGAGCTTGCACAAATTTATCGACTTTAAATTCCAGCTGTGAAACCTTTTAATCTATTAATTCATTAATAGATTAACTCATTAACTAAGCGGAATCAGCCGAACAGGCAATTTTGTATAACCCCTAATAAAGTTATTATAAGTTCTCTCAGGTTTACCCATAATTTCAACTTTTTCAAAGCGCTTGAGAATTTCTTCCCACACAATTCTTAACTGCATCTCCGCTAGTCTGTTACCCATACACCGATGAATACCGAATCCAAAGGATAGATGATGCCGAGGCCTCTCCCTGTCTATGATAAATTCATAGGGCCGATCAATGGCTTCCTCATCACGGTTACCGGAGACGTACCACATTATGACTTTCTCACCCTTCTTAATATGCTTACCTCCCAAGATGGTATCCTTAGTGACGGTACGACGCATATGTGTTAGCGGTGTTTGGTAGCGAATGATTTCCGGCACCATGGATGCCACTAGATCATGATTTTCCCGCAGTTTTTGGTATTGCTCCGGGTTTTCATTCAAGAATAAAACACTGCCTGAAATTGAATTACGGGTGGTATCGTTACCGCCAATAATCAATAGCATGAGGTTCCCCAAAAATTCCATGGGCCTCTCCGTAGCAATATCTTTTGTGTCTTCGCCATGAGCCATCATCGAAATTAAATCGAACTGCGGTGGTTTATTAACACGTTCTTGCCACATCTTAAAAAAAGTAGGCACGCACTCTTCCATTAAAATCCTTCTACTTTCTTCATAAGAAGAGACAACGGATTGGGGACCTGGGACGCTAGTGGCCACATCGGACCAGTAAGTTAGTTTTCGGCGGTCCTCAAAAGGAAAATCGAAAAGGGTGGCTAGCATTTGCCCCGTCAATTCAATGGACACTCGATCTACCCAATCAAAGGTTTCACCAACAGGGGCCTCATCTAAAATTTTACACACTCGTTCGCGAATAAGATCTTCCATATTCGCAAGATTGCGGGGCGCTACGGCACCTTGTACAGTGCGACGTTGATTGCCATGCCTGGGCTCGTCCATAACAATGAACGCTTCGAAGTCCATGTCGCCCTCTTTAGGATCCATAAGAGAAATAGACGGCTCTGAAGAATAAGTTTCGTGATCTCCTTCCACCGTCATAATGTCGGCGAATTTAGTCACTGACCAATAGGGCCCGAACTTTGAATCTTTGCAGTAATGTACTGGGTCTTCCTTTCGCATTCGGTCGAAAAA
>JAESQG010000035.1 GCA_016765265.1 Pseudomonadales bacterium
TTTCGTCTTGTGCAGCGTTCCTCCTCGTCTTTGCTTAATACCCGGGAGCCTACCTGCGCGAATATATGGCCAATTATCTTTAAATAACTTCTGAATTATTTCCTGGAGTTGATAAGCAATACGAATCTGCCTTAGATCACCGCCCTTAGCGACACTTTCTGCCTGCATCAAAGCAAGGTAGGGTTTTAAAATAGGGCCGTGGGTAGCCCAACCAGCTACTTTATCAAAATAACCGCCCGTGACTTCACCCTCGTCTTCATCTAAAGCAATAAGGTATCGAAATACAAACCAGAGATGATAAACAATAGTGTTCATCGTCCCCATAATGAAAGCTTCGCCTTCATCTAAAAAATGTTTCGCCTCGGAAACCTGATGGTTGTAATACGCAACCATACCACTGAAAGTAAAATAAACAGATAAAGCAACCACCTGTTCGTCTCTTTTCCAACGCGCTATTGTATCGGTAACAGCAGATGTATCTGCACTGGTCCTACCGCCTCCTCCTAAAGGGGCAAGACTTAACTGAAGGGCATCGCCCACATCAATCGTTATCGCTAAATTAAACTGCTGTCCATACTCTATTATCGCTTTGGTTTCGCTATGTATGTGAGATAAACGACTGCATCGGGTGAATTCGTACCAAAGAATAATAAAACCCGCGTTTCCCACGAAGGATATTTCACCACATTTCTTGCTGAGGTCGCGGGCTTTCTGACAAAGATCCAATACATCGGGAATAGAATACTTAGAATGCAACGTTAAACTCACTCCCGCCAACAGTCCTCGGACGGTCCCAAAGCTATCAGGAAAACGTTCCGCCATTGCCAGCATAGATTCTTCATAGGCAATTTTCCGAGGGTTATCTTCCATTAACCTAAAGTAGAACGCCATGATAGACAATCCAAAACAAGTAGAGTCATCCACTCCCGTCTTCACCGCAATATCAACAGTCCGGCAGGCCATTAAAGTGAACATAGACAATTGTCCCGTAACATAGGCACTAGTCAATACTTCACTCGCTAGATGCAAGGCCAGTATTTCTTGTCGCCCAACAATATCCGGTGCATCGATAACTTCTTGCCAGATATCCCGATTATGACCATGGAAACTTTCAATAAAAAGTGCCGTTTCTGTTTGTATTTCATCCTCGGTTTCTGGAATAGGCCGGCCAATTAAAATTAACGCCCGACGAGCTAACTCGATAGAGCCCACCAAATCGCCTTGAGATGCAGCTGCGACTGTTTGCTCATACAAACACTCAGCTCGATCTAAATCCGATCGCGCATATTGCAGTGCAATATCAACGACTTTATTGGAACGCTCTTGACTACCCCTCATCACCGCTGCTCGGGCAAGCTTTTGATACAGCTCAAACATAAAGTCATAGTNGGTGTCCCACCGACTATCGATACACAGTTCGGCACTTTGAGTTAAGTAGTGATCACTCGCCTCAAGCGCCAAAGCATTCATTGCGGCGATTCCTGCTCGATAAGTAAATTGAGCCTCTTCAAAGAGTGCTCCATCACTTGCATTATCAAGACGCGCTGCCGCTAAATGTTCCACAATGGAGAATAATCGTGCCGTGGTCGCGGTTGAATGGTCCGTTTCGCCTCTGCTCTCTACTTCGTTACCTCCTTCTGAGAGCTGATCAATATAAACCCGCGCTATATTTTCATGACACTGCTTCTGTTGGCCGTCGTCAAAAAAATCAGCTGCTGCGGCTTGGATCTGATCGTGGAAAAAACGCAGACTGGTTTTGTCGTGCTGCAATAGTCGCTGAGCCAATACCTCATTAAGCATGGAATNGAGAATTTCGATGGAAATATTTGCAACTTTTGCCAAATCTTCAGCCTCAAATTGTGAACCTAGAATGGCAGCCGTAGACAACAAATCAATCACCTCTTTGGGAAATAGCGCTATTTTCTCGCAAAATAACGCTTTAGCACTATCCGGTAATCGCAAGTCTACTAGCTGCTCAGAATCCCAAGACCAAACCCCATCTTCCGATAAGGAAATACGTCGATTTTTATGCAACCAATATAGACTTTCGTTGATATACAATGGATTGCCCACAGAGACTGCATAAATTATATCAGTCAACGGCTCGGCTTTTTGCTCAGCGGTATTTAATATAAACGCCACCATCTGATTCACGGCTTGGTGATCTAGCGCTTCGAGATGTATTACCATTAGCGGTTGTGAGCTGTCTTTGATGGCGTTTTCCATTTTGACAACGCCATGGTTTTCATCAACTTCATTATTACGGTAGGCACCAATAATCATCAAATAGGGAAAATCGTGGGGCTGGGTATAAACCAACTCCAGCAGATCAAAACTGGCCTGATCACACCATTGCAAATCATCGACAAACAAGACCAACGGATGTTGCTCACAGGCCAGGCAACCCAGAAAACGGCTGAAAATATCGTTGAAGCGATTCCGTGTTTCAACCGGTGGCAATGGCAAAATATTGGGTTGAGTGCCAATGATCAGCTCAAGCTCCGGCACCAAGTCCACCAGCAGTTGACCATTAATGCCCACTACATTCTGTATCTTGTCACACCAATAGGATATTCGTTTCGTGTCTTCCGTTAAAAATTGCCGGATCAGGCGAACCAGGGCTGGTGAGAAAGTGCTGTAAGGGAGATGCCGCGTAAACTGATTAAACTTCCCCGCGGTATAATAACCGCGCCTTGCCACGATAGGACGTTCCAACTCCTGAATGAGTCGGGTCTTGCCAATCCCTGATAAACCAGAAATCATCACTACTCCCAAGTGACCCGCACACACGCGATCATATTCTTCTAATAATCGTTTTTGTTCTGTATCACGCCCTACAAGAATGGAAGGTATCTGAATTTGTTCACTGTATTCTCGTTGCTTTAATTCAAAAGTAGCAATGATAGGAGAAGAGTCGTCGGTGTTAGATGATGTCAGAAAAGAGAGGCAAGTTTTTAAATCATCGCGTAATCCCTTTGCACTATGGTAACGTTGTTCCGGCTCTTTGTTTAATAGAGTGGAAATAATTTCAGCCACAATAGGGGGGCAGCTCGAGTTATACGCGGTAACGGGCTGGGGTATTTCCGCCAAATGAGAATAGATAATTGCCAGCGCATCCTCTGACATAAAAGGCGGCTGCCCCATTACACATTCATAGAGCACCGCACCTATCGAATACAAATCAGTATGGTAACCAATATTCATCCGGATACGGCCGGTTTGCTCTGGTGCTCTATAGGGCAGCGTTTCGCATCGGTACTGATCATTCTGTATAAGCTGACTCAGTTGCATATCATCGATAACTCTTATTTCATCCACGAGTTCGACGCGAATGGGATGCTCCTGGATCAGGATGTTATTGGGTTTGATCGCCTTATGAATAAGAGCGGCTTGATGGCGTAAGACAACGCAATCCACTAGCGCTATCCCAAGCTCAAGCACAGTGGCGATATCCACTTGTTTATTCTGTTGCAACCATTTCTGTTGCAACCAAGCACGAAGCGATAGGCCTTTGGGAGCGGGTTGGATTAACTGTAATGTCTTGTCATTATCAAATCTCAACTCAGGAATAACGACAGTTTCAATATTTAAACGACGCAGAGTGATACGTTGCTGCTCAATATGCTCTTTAACACCGGTCAAAATAAATTCCGGTCGGATCTGTTTCACTAAAACCGTTTCAGCCGCGGTCTTTTTTTTAGCTAGGTAAATTTCTGAGGTGAGGCTCTCGCCTAACTTTTTGATAAAGGTGATATCGGTTGTTTCAGTTTTATCGATTAGACCCTGCATAATATCAAACCCTTTAGAGGTGCTGGTTATATGGAAAGGTACTGGTTATATGACTTAGTCATTATTCTATTTTTTATTGCACTTTCAGCAGGAGCTATTATAGAGCATCCATTATAAGAAGCTCTATCTAAAGTTAACCCTAAATTGAAATAAGAGAATAGAGGAAGTTTTGTCCGTTGGCGTTACCGAGATCTAATCTAGTTTCCACATAAACGAAAAAGTCAGCCGGATTATTTCTGTTTCAGATTTGGCAGCAATCACTCCCTGGACTGATTCTTCCGATCTGGATATTTTACTGTAATAGCCTTCAACACCAAAATGAGCACCCTTAAATATTTTATGGGACACACCAAAGTTTGTGCTGTAGCGACTGCCTCCAGTCCCTTCAAATTGTACATCGGGATATAAGGTATTCTCAATAGTTCGGATTAAAGACTTCCCCACCAATGCAGTACCGTAAAACCGCCAATCATTGTCCGTTATATTGCCCGAGTCATACCCTACCCCCAGCAATCCATCCATACTAAATATAGTTTGCTCAACTGCACCGGTGGGCAACTCCAACAAACGTGCCTCAGTGTCTGATGTTAGAATCACGAGTGATTGTACCGTCACCCCATCGACCACTACGCTGCGTTCTTGTAACTGCGTGGACCAGCCAAAGCGTTTGAATATATGGAGGTCAAAACCCACTCCTGCTAGAATTTCAAACTTAGGAGTCAACCGATAATGCAACAAGGTCTGTGTCTTGGCCATAGCCACGGAATACTTATTAACATGCACGTTATCGGTTCCATTTATGTCAACGATAGCCTGATCATCAAAAAGTAATTTTTCTTCTACATCACCGGGCGAGAGTGTAGAACTTACATTGATGGAGAAAGAAAACTTCTCATTGATATCGTGAAGACCACCACTCACCAACACTGGACTATCCACACTCACAGAAGTCCGAAAAGCTAAACCCTGAATAACATACTGCTCACTGTAATAAAGATGCTCTGTACTTACACCCAGATAGGAATATCCCGCAAAACTCAATGTACTCCACGCGCATATCAATATCGATATAAAAACCCTTACCACAATGTACTCTCCTCTATTTGGTATAAACAAAAAAAGTATAGAATGAAAATATGGCATTCGATACTCTCCTTGACACGCATTCATATTAGCTAGAACGGCATTTTTTTGGCGGCAATGGGTGCATAAAAACAAGGGCTCTTATTCAGTTCTGCATCAACTACTTTCAGTTACAAATATTTTTTGCGGCTCAAGCATCTAAGTCCTTGACCGATATAATTAAATATAATCAGCGTAATATTTACCACGCAATATCAGTTGATACAACTACACTTAAATCAACGCATTGCGCGTTATGCTTTTACCGTTAGAAATATCCTAAGGTGAAAGCAAGCGTTCAATAAATTGAAGTAAGTCTGATTTAACCTGACTGTCATGCAGAGCATAAAACGACTACATGAAATTGAGTTTGTCCGACGTTGGCACGGGGGTATTCGTTATGAGCAAGCCGAACCTCGCTCCAGGCAATAACAATGTCATTGAGCTGTTTTCAGGTAGGCCCCTTCAGGGCGCAAAGCAAAAAATATTACGTATCGCTCCAGAATTCGACAGTCTGGAAATGCTTTACACCAACGATAGTTCCCCAAGCAAACTGTATAGCCTCAAAATCGTCTGTTGGGCACTGCGCGAAGATGGTGAAGTGGTTGGCATGGTCCCTTGGCTTAATGATATCGTGGCTTGTACTGAATTAAACGATCCCCTTAATGGGCGCTGGGAAGGATATCGCGATCCCGGCATCGACGATATTTTTTATGTTGCTCCCGCTCACAAGATTATAGAACTGGAGACAGCAGCGGAATATTATGAATTCCAAACCGATGCGCCTGAAGATATTATCCAAGAAATACCCGATATCATTGGCACTCACGCGGTACTTACCGATAACGGTTTTAAAAGCTTTTGCCTAATTGAAGTATTTAGTTGGCGTTTACAGGCCGATGGAACCTTGCACAGCATGCTTATAGATGATGAGATAGTCACATCTACGCCCGTATTGCCAGGGGATGATTGTCTTTATTCCTCCATGTCTCACCCGGATTTCAAGTACTTCTTTCAACACCGCATTGCCAACAAAATAAAAGAGCAGGATCCTGACGCATTAGCAGCGATTTCTTTGTTAATCGAGACTTGACCCCTTTCGAATCAGGTAATAGTACTTATTCTCTGATTCCCATTGCTGCATCAATTCATGATTAAGGAATTCACAAAAATTAGGGATATCGCGGGTGGTAGACGGGTCAGTGGCTATTACCTTTAGCGTTTCGCCGCTAAGCATATCTCTCACTTTGTTATGCAACATCATTACAGGTTCAGGGCACATAAGGCCCTGCGCATCGTATTCATGGTCGGCGTCAATGTTCATTCATTATCTCTTTTGTTCGCAATCTCTATTAACCAATAACCAATAACCAATAACCAATAATCGCCATTATAGTTTAGGGTCTAGGGACCTTCTCATCTGCTAAGTCGGATTCCATTTTGGCTATTCAAGCGCCTTATTATAACACAACCGGATACGACACCGCTTTGTGTACCCTAGCCTCAAAGACCTATCAATTCCTATGGTTTGTTTTTTCATTAAAACTCTCTATTTCAGACCCAATAATTGTAACGCTTATATTCTGCATATGATCTGTGAAAAATTCACTAGAATGGATATTGTTCAATGCTACACTAATACTGAACGGCCACATTACACTTTACGCTTCGTTCCCCTTGGGATCTAAAAATCATGTCAAAGCACCACACACAATCATCATTAATCATGGCTTTAACTTGCGCGCTTATTTTATTTATGACTACGGGATGCGAAGACTCGGGTGAAAACGCCAATGCTGCAGCCAAATCCAAGCAAATGTTAGCCCTAGACACTGTAGCCCTAGACACTGTAGCCCTAGACACTAAAGCCCTAGACACTGAAGCCCTAGACACTGAAGCAGGCTCTGCGATAGACCCTAAGGCCACGAACAATATCTCTAGCTCGAGCAGTATGAAAGCCTATAGAGACCCCACTACGGGACAATACACCTCCAAGCCCGCCATGAATGAAAGCTCAGTGAATAATGAAGGCTCAGAGAATAAAGACGAAACCGAATCAAGCAATGCTAACCTGCGCAGCCTGACTCAACCCACTATTTTTGAAGAACGACCTAGCGACATTGAAGGCGGCGGTATGGTTATCGATTTAAAAGGACATTTTAGACAAAGCTTACAGGAAGTTCGCCCTCAAGATAGTCAAACGGGCCAAGATCCCATCCCGGAAACGTGAGAAGAGATGTACACGATACTTAAACCGACGACTACATTAGCCATTGCTGCATTGGTAATTTGCTGTATGCCCTTCACAGATGCATTCGCTAAGGCAAGCTTTTCTATCAACTATACAGATACCAGCCAGGAAGGGTTTAACGACACAACCGTTGTCTCTCCCATAGCGAATAACACCGGCACCACCCTGGGCAGCCAACGAAAAATAGCCTTCGAATACGCCGTTGCCCAGCTGGCAATTATTCTTCACAGTGAAGTCACTATAGAAATCGATGCACATTTCGACGCCTTGGGTGGTAATCAGTTTTCCGCTACTCTCGCGCAAGCTGGACCCAATACCATTCACTTTGACTTCACCGATGCACCGGAAAGTAATGTCTATTATGTACAAGCTTTAGCGAACAAATTAAATGGCAGCGATTTGGATAGTGGCGCGGATATTGACGCTCAATTCAATTCTGATGTTGATGGCAGTACGGTGCTAGGTACGGACACTTGGTATTATGGTTTGGATGCAAGCCCATCAGGATTGGATACAGATTTTATATCAGTAGCCATGCACGAGTTAATCCACGGCCTCGGATTTTTAGCCCTTGGTAACGTGAGTACTGGCGCAAATTTTAATGGCAAAAATGATATCTACGGCTACCACCTCGAACACAGGGGTGCATCAGAACTCTCCTATCCGGCTATGACTAATACACAGCGCGCGGCAGCCAACATAGCCACCGGCGATCTACAATGGGGAGGTAGTCAAACGATAAATGACGCCGATGCCTTTCTCACCGCTGGGCTCAACACGAGTAAGCCACAAATATACGCGCCGAACCCATCAGAATCTGGGTCTTCAGTCTCTCATTTCAGTGATGCGCTAAGTCCCAATCAAATGATGGAACCTTTCTATTCGACGGCCAACCACACAGTGGGGATCGCGGGCGCCCTCCTAGCTGATCTGGGTTGGGGAAACTTTACTGATTTAAGCGTTGTAATAACAGACTCAACTGACCCGGTGGCTGCAGGCGATATTATCTACCTCGTTGCTACTATTTCAAATNCCGGTACCCGTAGCGCCGATGCTAGTTACTTTACCTACACTATCCCCTCAGAGCTTAATTACACCAGTGCATCGCCCAGTCAGGGTAGCTGTGCCGATACTTCAACGACCATCACGTGCAATATCGGTTCCATAGGCGCGGGAGGATCCGCAAATGTAAGCTTCTCGCTCACGACAAATAGCGCAACAGGAAGCGTCAACCATAGCGCCTCCGTTTATGCCAACATAGTAGATTATACCCCATCAAATAATGCCGATACAGAAACCACCACAGTTCAAGCAGCCGGCACTGTTACCAGCAATAGTGTACCCATTGCAAATGCAGGCAGCGACGAATCTGTAGAAACAAATACCAGCCTTGGTCTAAACGGCAGTGGTAGCAGTGACAGCGACGGCAGCATCGTTGCTTACAGCTGGTTGCAAACAGGGGGTGACGCAACTGTCACTATTATTAATGCAGATAGTTCAAAACCCACACTCATCGCCCCCACCGGCTCGGACACTCTAATAATTCAATTAACTGTCACTGATAACCTTGGTGCAACCGCATTGGACGCAATAACAATCANCGTCACAAACACCAGCGCAGGCAGCGAAACCAGTGATCAGTCCACGCCATCAGTAGAAACTGTGAGCAACCGACTGAGTGGCGGAAGCGGTGGTGGTGCCTTCTCTTTTATTGGGCTATTACTGCTTTTAGCGCCGCTATTTAGGACATACTCAAAAGTTCGATCATATAGCCATCGGGATCTTTAACAAAAGCTAGCACGGTGCTGCCGTGCTGCATCGGCCCCGCTTCACGTACAACCTCGCCGCCCTTGGCTTTAATGTCCTCACAGGCTTTATAAACATCGTCCACAGAAACCGCAAGGTGCCCAAAGGCGTTACCCATCTCGTAGCTTTCTGTATCCCAATTGTGGGTTAATTCTATTGCGGTAGTCTCTTTTTCATCGCCATAACCTAAGAACGCTAGGGTAAAACGCCCACTGGAGAAATCTATTTTTCGATAGAGTGTCATACCTAACAATGAGCTATAAAAATCAATGGATCGTTGAAGGTCGGTCACTCTTATCATTGTGTGCAGTAAACGCATGGGGGTTTCCTCTCGCTAAAAAATCAATTAAACCAAAGAAATTGGGAGGCTTCAAACACCGGGTAAAAGAATAATGTCACCTGGCTGAAACTCTTCCAATGGCAAGTATTTTCTCTTTTTCCAATCCCAGATCACGAACACCATTGATTCATCCGATAAAACCCTGTCAAAACGAAACAACATGGAAGTGGCCTCCTGAGCTTGATCCACTGCTTCAATGACAACGTCGTAACCCGACATATTAAACTCCTGACCCACCCGAAGTTTAAAATCTATGCTGTTAAAAACGCTGCTCATAGATCTATAGTAATACGCCAGATGTTTTATAGGCCCATCATCCCACGTTCTCCCTTGCAGGGTATTGGCGTTCATCATAAAAGACTTCTCGCCCGACAAGCGAATCTGATGATCATCAATGATGGTTAAAGTCATGGATTCATAGCCTGGAGCCATTATCGTTAATTGTTCAGGGCTGGGTTCTTTGCGATATTTTTTATCCAAAAGCACATACGCCAAAGAAAAAGGATCTGGCGCATTAACCACCATAAGTTGTTTACCCGCAAGATCATTGACTTGGGAAAAATCGGTGACTGATCTCTTATTTAGATTATTATTGAGCACCACTGACAAACTGATAATGACCCAAGCCAACATCATCAAAATAAGATGTACGGTTATCGCAAGTCCTGCTGTCGTTTTACCCATGCGCCACATCGTCTTGCTTGGCCACATCGTTACACTATGCCACAAACTGGCTGATAAAAATTTCGCGACAAAAGGTGCGGCAACCAGACTCGCCATCCACAATAAACGCCCGCCTCCAGCCAACATACTACAGACGGGGATAATCGCCATTAACGTGGCTAGCGATAAAAATCGCGCTGACTTGTCCTTCAGTAATAGCGGCCAAGCAAACCACATGAATAATCCCAATACGGCGAGGCTTGCTAGTGAAAGTAAGGGCTGATACTCAGGACTGAGTATTTGGGGAAAATGATCAATTGCCGTAAATTGTGAAAAAAGCAAAATCGGTATGCGTTGCGATACCGTTAGAATAAAATCAATGGGATCAGCAAAAGGATCCAAGTACAAACCGTTATCGCTAGAGCCAAACCCTAGAGACCGGTAGACCACTTGCCACGACAGAATAAGCAATGCAATGGGTAACACACTGCTCAGCCTCTTCCCCCAAGAGGAGTCGTCCATCGTTATCGCATAACTGAGAACAAATGCCCCCGCCACAACGCCCGCTTCCGCCGCTAACAAAGCAAGCGCCGCACTTAATAGTGATAAGAGCAAATGCTTTTGATTATTCTCACTGCGCCACTGATGGTGGCTGATGATACAGAGCAAGGTAAAACTAGCGGCAATAATAATGTTGCGATTTGCCAACCAATACAATGGCATAAAATGACTTAGATCCAGCACAAACAAAAACAGAGCAATCACAATGACGATTCGCTCTTTAATGTACTGACGAAAAAAAATCACCGCCAAGGAAACCATCAATCCGTACCAAAGCGCACTGTGGAGATGCATCATGGTCGGCGAGTCCGGCCATAATTGGTAGTCCAGCCAATGGGTCAACGCGCTGAGAGGGCGCCAAAAACTCACTTTGACTTTATTTTCTGTCCANCAAGGCACGTAGCCTTGCTGTCTCAACCACTCCAAACGATCCCCACTTTCATCGAAAAAAGCGAAAAGCACCTGAGTACTTTCCAGCGGACCCAGCATGGGTACATCGGATTCGTCTAAACCAGAAGTATCGGATACTGCATCGTGACCCAGCAGCAATTCTCGATGGAAATAATCGTCGNCCATAAAGCCGACATTTAATGCAGGTAACGCTTGGACTAAGGCAATGCAGAAAGCAATAAGCGGTAAGGAGCCATTTAACACCCATCGCCGCCGCTGGAGCCAATCAAAAAATCGAGTGAACATCAGATAGTAATCTTACTTAATAATTGTTTTTATTTTTAAACCTAATTTATTTTTAAACCCATTCTATTTTGAAACCTAAGTAGGTTCAGTTAGTCTGGGCAATATTTGCAAATCTCGTGGCGATATTCTTTTTCAACACAGAGGACTCTACAATAGCATTTTGTGTCAACTTCTCACTAAAAACAGAACCCTGCACAATATCTGCACCATTATCCACGAGAAATCGCAACTGTGCCTCATTATCCACACCACTAGCCCATACTTTGAGACCCAGGTTGTGCACCATTTCAATTAAGCCCAATGCGATTGTTCGATCCACTTGCGAAATTTGTAGCCTCGAAACAATACTCTCAGGCAACTTAATCACATCCAATGGCACCTGCCTTAATAAGGCTATAGGCGCATAACCCATACCGAACTCAGCCAAAGCAAGACTGACATTCATGGTNTGAAGATCGTTGAGCACATCAATACAGTTTTGTTGCCGATTCATCGTNACCGTCTCACATAACTCAATAAGAAGGTTCTCGCCTTTCATCTCATACTGCTCTACTCGTTGATATAACCAACTAGCAAATTGGGGCTTTACTATANGGCCAGGGGAGACACGCAAGCAAAGTTTATAATCCTTTTTATCCTCCACCAGTGATGACTCATAAATTTGACGACAGGCTTCGTTAATCAACCACTCGCCTATGGGCACAATTAGGCCGCAATCTTCAGCTACGGGTAAAAAAGAATCCTCTTCGAGCAATCCTCGCCTAGGGTGGCGCCAACGGATCGACACTTCAAACCCTGTCATACTATTGCTCGCTACCTCTACAATGGGAGAATAATCAAGAATGAATTCGTCTCTTTCCAGCGCGTGATGTAGGTCGTGCTCAATTTCAATTCGGTCAAGAATTTGCCGGTTCATTTCAGCGGTATAGTATTGATAATTGTTGCGCCCTAGCGCCTTGGCTCGATAAGCTGCGGAATCCGCATTTTTCAGCAAGGTTCGCGTATCGTCCCCACAATTGGGATAGGTAGCAATACCAATACTACAGCCGGTAAAAATCTCATGACCATCAATCAAAAATGGTACTCGCAAACAGTCCAACATTTTCTGAGCGGCGTTACCGGCATCTTTCGGATTATCAATACCTTCTAGAATAATACTAAATTCATCACCTGCCATACGTGCAATAGTATCTGATTGGCGAACACACTGTTTTAGTCGGCCGGCAACGTCCTTAATGATTCGGTCGCCCATGTCATGGCCTAAACTTTCATTTATATTCTTAAAATGGTCTAAATCGAGAAAGATAACCGCCAGATGGGCATGTTGCTTTTTAGCCCTTTCAATGGCGTGATCCAAGTTTTCTTCTAGCCGAATGCGACTAGGTAAACCCGTTAAATGATCGNTATTGGTTAGCTTAGAGAGTTTTGATTTAGATTCTCTGCCGCCAGTCAGCTCTCGAAAAGCAAATACCAGTTCCAAGTCTTTCATCTCTGATACCGGAACCGCAGCAAACTTCACTTTTGCTCTGGTACCGTCTGCCCGCCAAAAATCAGACTTCTCTACTTGGAGAATATTACCCTCTCGACACACCTTTGGAACCGGATGATCATCCCAAGCAGAGCAAACAGTGTGAATGGGATCTTGAAATATCGATTCCAAATACGTGCCTATTAACCGAGTTGCATCTGTGCGTAACACNCGCAGAGCGGAGGAGTTGGCATAGCGAATCCTGCCTTTAACATCAATCCCCATCAGCCCTTCATGCATNGTCTCTAGCACTTTTTCCTCATCTTCATGAAGGGTTTTAATGGCTAAACGATAGTCATCCAACTCTAAGAACATCTCAACCTTTTCAACCAGCTTGTTAGCACTGACGGGTTTACTCAGGTGATCAGTCACCGCCAACAAGGTTTTGTGGAGACTTTGTTGGCGATCGGATAAATTTGCGGTGAGTAATAAAACAGGAGTGTGACGTATGGCTTCATCGGTCATCATTTGATTCAGGACTTGATAGCCATCCATCTCGGGCATATCTGAATCGAGAATAAAGAGGATGGGCTCTATCTCTTTAAGCTTTTCTAAGGCCTGTGCCCCACTTTCAACTTGGACAACTTCAACATCCAGGTCCTCTAGCATTGTTTCGATAAACATCCTGTTGTCTTCAGTATCATCTGCAACAAGTATTTTTCTTATCTCGGCACTCATATTTCACCACTTCTTTGAGATGAACCACATACACAAGCCATTAGCTATTCGAGCCGAACAACCAATATAAAACATGCGTCACTCTCTTAGTATAGNACTACATTCCAATAGGACTAGATTCGAATAGAGCTACATTCAAATAGNACNACATNCTCTAACCGAAGGAATACAAACGATANCGTTATTACAA
Source organism: Pseudomonadales bacterium (assembly GCA_016765265.1). Classification (GTDB taxonomy): domain Bacteria; phylum Pseudomonadota; class Gammaproteobacteria; order Pseudomonadales; family DC-out160; genus DC-out160. The sequence continues at coordinate 13,625 of JAESQG010000035.1, forward strand.
GCTAGGTAGTGATGACACCCCAAGCAACACTACAACTTGCGNCCTCGATTCGCTGCAATTCGTAATCGCAAGGCATTGAGCTTGATAAAGCCTTCTGCATCCTGTTGATTGTAAGCTCCCTTGTCATCCTCAAAAGAAGCAATCGTGCTATCGAACAAACTGTCAGTCGCTGAATCGCGCCCAATGACGGAGACGTTTCCTTTGTACAACTTGAGTTTTACCCGACCGTTAACACCTTCTTGGGATATATCAATCAGTGCTTGTAGCGCTTTNCGCTCTGGNGACCACCAATANCCGTTATAGATCAACTCTGCATAACGTGGCATCAAACTATCTTTCAGGTGGGCGACTTCACGATCTAGCGTAATGGATTCTATGGCTCGGTGACCTTTTAACATAATCGATCCCCCNGGAGTCTCATAACAACCCCTGGACTTCATNCCAACATATCGGTTTTCAATTATGTCCGCGCGCCCCACACCATTGTCGCCGCCCATTTTATTCAATGTAGCCAGAACCTTTGCAGGCGTCATGCTTTCGTCATTTACGGCGACGATATCTCCATTGGCATAATCTAACTCCAGGTAAGTCGCTCGATCAGGCGCCTGCTCGGGAGACACCGTCCATTTCCACATACTATCTTCAGACTCGGTCCAAGGATCCTCTAGAGGTCCCCCCTCATAGGAGATATGTAACAGATTGGCATCCATAGAATACGGTGATTTTTTGCCACGCTTTTGTTCAATGGGTATCTTGTGTTTTGCCGCGAATTCTAACAGCGATGCTCGCGAACTCATGTCCCATTCTCGCCACGGTGCGATCACTTGAATACCCGGTTGCAGAGCATAAGCCCCCAGCTCGAAACGTACTTGATCATTCCCCTTACCGGTGGCTCCGTGTGAGATCGCATCTGCACCGGTCTCAGCAGCAATTTCCACCATTCTTCGGGCAATTAGAGGGCGGGCGATAGATGTCCCTAACAGGTATTCGCCTTCGTAGACNGCATTTGCCCGAAACATGGGATAGACATAGTCACGGACGAACTCTTCTTTCAGGTCTTCAATATAAATCTCTTTTACGCCCATGGCTTGGGCCTTTAAACGAGCTGGCTCTATCTCCTCCCCCTGACCCACGTCAGCGGTGAAAGTGACGACTTCGCACTGATATTGAAGTTGCAACCACTTAACAATTATTGAGGTGTCTAAGCCACCAGAATAGGCAAGTACGACTTTTTCAATCTTGGCCATGAAGGGATTCCGTATAATAAGAGAAATTCGGGAGGCNACATTCTACAGGGTTAAGGGGGCATTTTCATTAAATATGTATAGCTAGCCGGCCACATAAATGGTTGTTTATTGCTCGCACTGAAAGTGTTGCAGCTAGGTGCTGTAGTTAGGTCTTGTAGTTAGGTCTTGTAGTTAGGTCTTGTAGTTAGGTCTTG